>CAWZYW010000549.1:0-2438 GCA_963966255.1 uncultured Salinispira sp.
CCCCGCCGGCGCATTCCGCTGACGGTGGGCATTCGGGGATCGTCCCAGGAGGCCACATGGCCTTCTTCGACCAGCTGCCGCAGTTTCCGTTTGCTCATTACCGTGTGGGTCAGGTTCAGCCGGGCGAATTCGATCTGCCGTGGCGGGTTCTCCACGCCGATGCTTTCCAGGAACCAATTGTACAGCGGACGGTGGTTTTCGAACTCCAGGGTACAGATCGAATGGGTGATATTCTCCAGCGCGTCGCTCTGACCGTGGGCCCAGTCGTACATCGGGTATATGCACCAATCGTCGCCGGTTCGGTGGTGATGGGCGTGCTTGATACGGTACATCACCGGATCACGCATGTTGAGATTGGGATGCTTCATGTCAATTTTGGCCCGCAGTACGTGGCTTCCGTCGGGATGCTCCCCGTTTTTCATCTCTTCGAAGAGTTTGAGGTTTTCCTCGATGCTGCGGTTCCGGTACGGGCTGTCGCTGCCCGGCTCGGTGGGAGTCCCACGGCCCTTGCTGATTTCCTCGGGGCTCTGGCTGTCCACATAGGCCAGGCCTTTGTTTATCAGCTCGACGGCCCAGGCGTACAGCTGGGGGAAATAATCAGAGGCGAAGTATAAGCGGTCCTCCCAGTCGAATCCCAGCCAGCGTATGTCTTCCATGATGGAATCGACGAACTCCTGTTCTTCCTTGGTGGGATTGGTGTCATCGAATCGAAGATTGTAGCTGGCGCCTTCGAAATCGTCGGCAAGGCCGTAATTCAGGCAGATGCTTTTGGCGTGGCCGATGTGGAGATACCCGTTGGGCTCCGGAGGAAAGCGGGTATGCACCGGGTAGGGAAAGCGGCCGGCGGACAGATCTTCCCTGATGGCCGTGCGGATAAAGTCATTCTTGGTGACATTTTCTGAGTTGTTTTCCGTGTTGCGTTCGGTCGGGCGATTTTCCATGGCGGGATTATAGCAGGCGGTGATTCTCAGGGGAATACTTTGCCCCGCGCTCGATCGCTTTTTACTTGTGCATTCCCTATCCCCCGTGTACTAATGGTCATATGTGGAAAAAGAAAGCCGGCGGGGTATCCCAGGCCCTGAATGAGACCATTGAACAGTACGACACCGAACACGTCGATGTGAGCCTCGAGGAGGTCCGAAGCGTTTCAGAGGAATTCCTGATCAACAGCGGGTTTAATCGGGAAGAGGCGGCAATGACCGTGGAAAATCTCCTTGAGGCCGAGCTGGCCGGGAAGGCGAGTCACGGGATTATCCGGCTTCCGGATTTGCGTACCCTTCAGGCTTCCGGGGACATCGTCACAGGAACCGAAGGTCTTGAACCCGAACGCGCCGGCGAAGATTTCCTTTTTTTTGACGCCCGATACATGAGCGGCTCGGTGGCGCTCTATCGAAGCCTTGAGCACGCCTTCGCTTTTTTCGATAAACATCCTCAGCGGAACATCCTCATGGTGGGGATCAGGAACATGTCCTACGCTTCGGGGTATATCGGGGATTTTGCCAGGATTTCCGCTGAGCGGGGACTGGCATTCCTCTCGTTTTTCAATTCTCCGCCCATCCTGGTTCCTCACGGGAGCCGGGAACCTCAATGGGGAACCGACCCGGTGACCTTCGCCTTCCCCCGGCGGGACGCCGACGGTGGCATACCGGTGATCCACGACTCCGCCAGCTCCATCATTACCTGGGGAGAGATGATGAACCGGAAGCGGGAGGGAAAGGCTCTCCCGGAAGGGGTCGCCATCGACGAGAGCGGCAAACCCACCCTGGATCCGCAGGAGGGTATGAAGGGCGGTCTTCTGACCATGGGCGAGCACAAGGGCTCAGGCCTGGCCCTGATGGTCGAGCTCCTGGCCGGAGCACTGACCGGCAGTCGCGTGGGCACCGTCGTCGACGGGGGCTGGGGAGGGACCTATATTCTGTTCCGTCCCACGGTGTTCCGGGCGGACGCCCATGCCGTCGAGGAGGAATCCTCCCGTCTGCTTAGTCATCTGAGCCAGTCGCCTCCAAGGGAGGGCTTTGACCGGGTGTACTATCCCGGAGAGCAGAGCCAGGGACGTCGGCAGAAAGCGCTGGAAAACGGGGTCCTCAGTCTTCCCAAGCTCTTGTGGCAGCGTATCGTTGATGCTCGGGAAGGCGAAGAAAACTAAGGCGCGGCGGCCACGAAGGTCGCACGGGTCGGAGCGGGATAGCCCTCGATGGTAAGGGACGGGTTCCGGGGATCAAGGAAGTCGGCCAGGCTTTCGAATTCCATCCAATCGGTTCTCCGTTGCTCGTCGGTGCTGGTGACGGTCATGTCCACCAGCCGTGGCTCCCGGAAGCCGGTCCGGCGCAGCAGCCTGATCATGTGATCCGCCGAAGGCAGGTACCACACGTTCCGCATTTTTCCGTAGCGTTCTTCCGGCACCAGTACCGTATTCGCGTCCCCGGGCACCACCAGGG
>CAWZYW010000550.1:0-2433 GCA_963966255.1 uncultured Salinispira sp.
CGGTCTCGTGGGCTCGGAGATGTGTATAAGAGACAGGTCGTATTCCACGGCATAACCGGGCCGCATGATAATAGCCCGTTCCAAACCGGGTATGCTGTGGATAAACCGTTCCTGCACATCCTCGGGCAGGGAGGAAGAAATCCCGTTCAGGTACATTTCCTTGGTTTCCATGCCTTCGGGTTCGACGAAAATCTGATGCCGGTCGCGCTGGGGAAATTTCACCACCTTGTCTTCTATGGACGGGCAGTAGCGGGGACCGATGCCCTCGATGGCCCCGCTGAACAGCGGCGAACGGTGCATATTCTCATCGATGATGCGATGGGTCTCTTCATTGGTGTAGGTAATGTAACAGGGCTCGTTTGGCCTGCCTGGTTCATCGCCGCTGAATGAAAAGGGGAGCATTTCTTCATCGCCGAATTGGATTTCCATTTTATCCAGATCAAGGCTGTCCTTGTGCACCCTGGCGGGAGTTCCGGTTTTCATGCGCCCCATGCGAAACCCCAGTTCCCCGAGGGGCTTTTCGAGGCCATGGGCCGCCGGTTCGCCGATGCGCCCGGCGCTCATATTGAACTCGCCGATATGTATTTTTCCATTCAGGAAGGTGCCGGTGGTCACCACAAGCTTCCGACAGGTAAAACGACGACCCCGCTGGGTTACCACCCCTCGGATTTCCCTTCCGGCGGAATTAAGGATGAAATCCACCGCAGTGTCCTGGAACAGGTCGAGATTGTCCTGGAGTTCCAGGGTCTTTTTCGCCTCGATCTGGTAGCGCATTTTATCGGCCTGGGCCCTGGGAGCCTGCACCGAAGGACCCTTCCGGCGATTCAGCACCCGGTATTGAATCATGGTTTTATCGATGAGCCGACCCATCTCGCCGCCGAGGGCGTCTATTTCCCGCACCATGTTGCCTTTTGCCAAACCTCCCACCGCCGGGTTGCATGACAGTTTTCCGATGGTGTCCAGGTTCATGGTGATCATCAGGGTCCGGTATCCCAGGCGGGCTGACGCCAGGCTGGCTTCGATGCCCGCATGCCCTCCGCCGATGACGATTATATCAAAATCCATATATTTTTACCTTTTTACTCATATATTATCCCGCGCCTCGAGCGCCTTATTTCCCAACGCAGAAGCCCGAGAACACCCGGTCGAGGATATCCTCGGAACTTACCTCCCCGGTGATTTCTCCCAGATCTCTCAGGCAGTTCTGCAAATCCATGGCGATGATATCAAGCGGTTGCGATGCCGCAAGACTTTCGAGGGCAGCCTCGAGGCTTTTCACCGCATCGTCGATAAGATGCTTCTGCCTCATCGAATCGATTACCACCGAAGACTCGTCAATCCGTTCCAGTCCGGAAGTCAGTAGGCGACGCATCTCATCCTGTATCTCCGCGAAACCCTCTCCCTTGATCACCGAAAGGGGTAAATAACCTTCGGGTGGATCCGCGGCCCCCGGTTTATCGGACTTTGTCCAGACTCTGACGCAAGGGAGGTTCAATTCGTCGATTCGCTCCAGTTGCTTCTCATCAAAGGAATTACTCCCGGCGCCTTCCTCCGAACCGTCCACAAGATACAGAATGACGCTGGAATTTTCAATAATCTCCCCGCTCCTTCTGATTCCTTCCGCCTCGATTATTTCATCCACATCCCGAAGTCCGGCGGTATCGAAGAGCCGAATGGGAATACCGGACAGATCAACCGGAGCCTCGATGTAATCCCTGGTGGTTCCGTGGATATCGGAGACGATGGCACGGTCTTCCTTCAGGAAAAGGTTGAACAGGCTGGATTTTCCCGCATTGGTGCGCCCCGCCAGCGCCACCCTGGCGCCCTCCTGGTACAGGCGACCGCTGCGATAGCTACCGGACAAACGCTCCAGGCCCTCCCGGGCGTCCTCCAGAAGCGAGGGGTCGATGAGGCTCGCGACGAAACCGGAATCATCATCTTCCCCGGGAAGCTCGTCATCGGGATAATCGAGTTGCACGCTGACCGCCGCCATGATGTCGGTGAGCCGGGATTTCACGCGGTCAATCTCGCGGAACACCCCCCCGGATAAACGGTGGAGGGCAAGACCCTGCGCCATGGCGCTTCGGCTCTTGACCAGTTCATGGACGGCTTCGGCTGAGGTCAGGTCCATCTTTCCGTTGAGAAACGCACGAAGGGTGAACTCTCCGGGTTCCGCCTGGCGGAATCCCAGGAAAAACAGCAGGGACATAATTCGGGAGATACCCGGGACGCTTCCGTGGCAGTAAATTTCTACGCTTTCTTCGCCGGTATAGCTCCTGGGGGCGCGGAACACGCCGAGAGTCACCTCGTCTATATTTTCATTCCCCGAGCGCAGCCAACCATAGACGATGCGATTGCCCTCGGCGCTTCTCAGCGCTTCCGCCCGGGAAAAACCATCGGCCAGGCGCCCTATGCTGCCGGCTCCACTGACTC
>CAWZYW010000551.1:0-2427 GCA_963966255.1 uncultured Salinispira sp.
TGATGCAGTAGCGCAGTCCCCCCCGGTCGGCGGGCCCGTCGGTAAACACATGCCCCAGATGGCTGTCCCCATGCATCGATCGGACTTCCACGCGGATCATCCCGTGGCTGGTATCCCGAAGTTCGGCTACGTTGGATTTTTCTATGGGCTTGGTAAAACTCGGCCATCCGCAATGGGAATCGTATTTATCGGCGGAGGCGAACAGGGGTTCGCCGGAGACCACATCCACATAGATTCCCGGTTCGTGATTATGAAGATACTCACCGGTTCCGGGACGTTCGGTTCCGTTTTCCTGGGTTATGTGATACTGCTCGGCATTCAGCTTGGCGATTGCCTCGGCAGATTTTTCATATTTTTTCATATCAGCTCCCTACTATTTGCTACAGTGAAAAATACTGAATTCTCCCCGGCGGGACGAGTTTTTCCCTCAAATCATGCGATCATCTCACTGCTGTGGATACAGTGGAGTTCTGAAGGGTTGAAAAAGCTTTAAAGTGCCCATCCGCGTATATCTTGTGCGGATCGAGCACCGGCTAAAGCCGTCAGTGACGGCTTATTCTTATTGCCGATGCATCTCCCGAAACCGGGACCATATAAACGCCAGGGCGAAAAACAGGGTAAGGGTGAGTACGATGGCCGGGCCGGAAGCCAGGTCTGCGTAGTAGGAAAGATAGAATCCGATTACGGTGGCCGTCAGGGCCATGGCCACCGATAGAATCACGATGGTTTTCAATCGCTTGGAAATCAGGGAAGCTGCGGCGGCGGGGGTGACCAGCAGGGATAGAACCAGAATTACCCCAACGGTCTGGATGGCGACAACGGTGGTCATGGCCAGCAGCAGGAGCAAGATGTATCTGATCAGGGCGGGAGACAAACCGATGGCCACCGAGTGGGCGGGATCGAAGGATGCCACCAGGATTTCCTTGTATGACAGGGCCAGTGCTCCGAGGGTGAAAACCACCACCCCGGACATCCAGTACAGATCGGTGCCCGATACCCCCAGGATGTTGCCGAACAGGATGTGCCCCAGGTCCTGGTAGCTGGTGACGCTGCTGAGAAGCAGGACCCCGAAGGCGAAAAAACCGGAAAACACGATGCCGATGGCCGTGTCCTCTTTTAATCTGCCCCGACCGGATATCAGGCCGATGCCGAATACCGCCAGCAAGGCAGCGCCCAGGGCGCCGAAAAAGAGGCTGAAACCGAAAATGTACGCAACGACGATCCCCGGAAGAATCGCATGGGCCAGGGCATCCCCGACGAAAGCCATGCCCCGCCAGACCACAAAGGCGCTCAATACGGAGCAGGCCAAAGCCGCGAGCAGGCCGGCGGCAAAGCCCCTGACCACGAAACTGTAACTGAGGGGTTCGAGAAGAAAATCAATCATTCGGCGTAGTCCTTGTGGAATTCGAATCCGTAGGCCTTGGCCACGATCTCCGGGGTCATGACCTCCTCGACCTTCCCATCGGCAATGATCCTGCGGTCCAGGAACACCGCCCGGTTGAAATGCACCGTAAGCACTCCCAGGTCATGGGTGCTGACCACCACCGTCTTGCCGGTGGCGGTGAGGCGTTCCAGGGTATGAAAGATCAGTTCCTGGGTGGCGATATCGACATGGTTCAGGGGTTCGTCCATCAGCAGCAGGTCGGCGTCGTGGGCCAGTGTCCGGGCGAGCATCACCCGTTGCTGTTGACCTCCGGAAAGTTCTCCCACCTGCCGGCCGGCCAGGGAAGCGATCCCCATGGTTTCCAGGGCGGCCTGAACCCGGTCCTGATCTTCCCGTCGGGGGCGGCGAAACCAGCCCAGGTGCACATAGCGGCCCATCATCACGACCTGCCGGACGGTCACCGGAAATCTCCAGTCCACGTCGGAGCGCTGGGGTACGATGGCCACCCGGTGGCGGCAGGTGTGCGCCGGATTTCCGTAGACATCGATGGTACCCTCCTGGCCATCCTCCATGCCGATAATCAGATGAAGCAGCGTTGATTTTCCCGCGCCGTTGGGTCCGACCATGGCGACCCGTTCGCCGGGCTGTATGGATAGGGAAACCCCGTCCAGCACATAATCGGCTGAACGGGGATACCGGAACCGCAGGCCATCGAGAAGCAGGGCGGGGGAATCGGGCACCGCCGGGGTGTCGCATTCATCACCCCGGCAGGCTCCGTAGTTAAGGCTTTGCAGTATACTCAATTTCAACTGTCCTTTCGGCTTAGGGCGGAGACGACCAGCTCGGTATGGAAGCGGACGAAGGCGATGTAGCTGCCGCCCCGGTGTCCGGCGGGAGCCAGGGAACCTGTGAGAATACTCACGACCCGCACATCCTCGCCAACTTCTTCCGCGACGGCCTGGACCAGATTCTGCAGTCCCCTGCCGGCGGTTCCGCCGATGAAAATGGCGTTGACCCCCTCCTCGCGGATTTCGTCTGCAAGC
>CAWZYW010000552.1:0-2427 GCA_963966255.1 uncultured Salinispira sp.
CGCGCGGCGGGTCCGCGGCGGGTGGGAGGCACCGGCCCCGGGGGGCGCGGGGGCAGCCCCCGCCAGTAGCGGCGGGTGGCCGAGACCGCCTCGGGGGTGAGGTAGTAGGAATTGCGGTAACCGGCGAAATCCCTCCCCGCGCGGCTGTTCGCCTCCCGGGCATAGCTCCCGCCGTCGGGAAGATCATTGGATGTGAGTTGCAGCACCAGCCCGGCATCCCGGGCCGCGGTTATCAGGTCGGCGAGGTTATCCAGGTACTCGGGGTTCAACCCGTCCCAACCCTCCCGGGTTATGCATCCGCTGCAGAGCGATGCGTGGTCGATAAAAACCCGGACCGTGTTATACCCCAGCTCCGCCAGCCGGCGGAAATCCCGTCTGGTGCGCTGAGCATCATACACCCCGACCCGCAGGAGATCGGTGGTCAATGCCCCGCCGTGGGGGACGAATACGTAATTCACCCCCCGAGGCATGAATTTCTCACCGCTGCCGGTGACGTAGAACTCTCCGACTCCTCTGATCTGGCGAACTCCGATGCGAAAATCATCGGGAAGCGGCGCGTCCAGAAGCGCCGGCGCATCCCGGGTATCGAAGCATGATGAGAACAGAACCAGGGTGAGGACCAGCATCCACCGAATCCGCGCTTCCATGGGAGCCTCCGGGTTAATCAGGATTATTTCCCTTTCATCTTAGTATCTGAAATGCTCGGGTTCAAGATTGATTCGACAGGGATGGCTGCCGGCCTGCGCCTTACCCGCGGCAGGGTTCTAACGGCCAACGAATGAGAAAAGAGCTGCCCTCACCGGGAGCGCTGGTCAGACCGATCTCGCCGCCAAGGCTTTCCTCGACCAGATTTTTCACGATGCTCAGGCCCAGGCCGGTGCCTCCCTCGCCCGGGCGTGTGGTAAAGAATGTCTCAAAAGCCCGCTCGCGAACCTCATCGCTCATGCCGACCCCGTCGTCCTGTATGGTCAGGCTTATGCTCCCGTTATCCAGCCCGCTGCGGATGTGGATATTGCCTTCTTTCTTTTCGGGAAACGCATGTGTCACGGCGTTGAGCAGGAGATTGGATATGATCTGCCAGAGCGTGCCGGGATACAGGAGGCTCGGCGGAACCGAGGTCAGATCGAGATGGATGGCGATGGCGGTGCGCTTGAATCGGGGTCGAAGGCTCTCAACCACCTTCGGAATGTAATCCTCGATATCGATACAGCGCTTTTCCTCGATGACCTGATCCCGGGCGCTGTTACGGAAATTATCCAGGAGCTGGTCGGCCATGGAAAGGCTTTCGGTCATTTGCGATAAGCCTGACTCGCTCTTGTCCAGAAAGTCACGCATGGAGGAAAGGGTCAGCTGGTTTTTCTCCAGTTCGCCTCGGATACGCTCAGCCTCATCCTTGAGAAATGTGGATACCAGAAGAGCGTTTCCCATGGGAGTGCGAACCTCGTGATGCACGCCTGCCACCAGACTGCCGATTAGTGCGAGGCGTTCATTCGCCAGCAGCTGTTTCTCGCTGAGCTCCAGGGTTTTCACGTTTTGCTCCAGTTCCGCAGCCTGGGCGGTGATGATCCGCCGTGCATGAACGAAATTGGCTGCATAGGCCAGGAAAATGATAACGATAAACACCGTGAGACCCAGCAGATTCAGGTACACCACCGGGGTTATTCCCATGGATGCGATAATCACATCGCGGCCGGCGGTGATAACGATTATGAGTATGCCGATCATCAGAGCCCAACCGGCGTCCAGCTTCTTTACTATCCCGACAACTCCCATGGCGATACAGTAGATGAGGAGAGGAGCGGTGAGCCCGAGATAAATGAGTGCATCATTGCGGAACATCGCCTGCGAAATATCAGTAGAGCTGGCAATCAGCAGCAGTGCGGCGGCGGTGGCCGAAACGAACAGGTATCGGACCCAGGATTTCTGATGGATCTCCACAAACTCCTGAACGAACATCACCATCCCCAGTACCCCGATATGAAGGCCGATGGTCTGGATTTTAAACATGGTCAGGTAGGAAAACGGGCTGCGCAGCACGAAAAGGATGGTAGCGTTGACGGCGAATCCCAAAGAGGCGAAAGCGAGATAGGCCCGACCGCTTCTGTCCGGTTCCATGGAGAATATCACGATGAAATACAGGAAGGTCAGGAATCCGATGACGCTGACCGCGATGCCCTGACCCCGGTTAATCAGGCTCTCCAGGCGCGCCTTGGGAGCCACATAGCGCCATTCGCCGATGGCCATCGATCCGAGGGTCGCGGTTTCCTTCCGGCTATATATCCGGATATCAATGCGGATTGGATCCCCTGAATCGAAGAGTTCGGCGGGCAACACCAGGGCGTGGGAGAAAAAAGGATTCCCGTAGTATTTGCCCGGGGGGCCGCTTCCGCTGATCAGAGACAAACGCCCGTTTATGTACACCCGGGA
>CAWZYW010000553.1:0-2426 GCA_963966255.1 uncultured Salinispira sp.
TCTGTCTGAAGGAGCTGATAATCGATTCGGAACTCACCCCGATTCGTTCGGCAATGATCTGTAGACTGGCCTCCTGCTTTATCGCCGATTGTATACTGCGGATATACGGAAAAAGCTGTTCGAGTACCTGATCTTTGCCATCCGGCGTTTTGATATCAGACATCGAGACAGCTTTCGTTAAAAGAAACTCCAGCGCAGTGAATGAGGATTCTACTAAATTTTTCAATGCTTGTGAACCGTTTTTTAACATAATATCCGCCGGATCCTCGGCATTTTCAAGAGCGAGAATGTCGCAAGACATGCCCTCAGTTTCCAGGATGATCGCGGTTTTCCGGCTCGCCGCTACTCCTGCGGCATCGCCGTCGAATACCAGGAGGGCTTTCTGGGCGTAGCGGCGCAACAGTCGGGCCTGATCCGCGGTGAAAGCCGTCCCTAAGGGGGCCACGGCATTGGCAATACCGGACTGGGAAAACGCCAGGACATCGAGATATCCCTCGCAAAGTATGAAGTATCCCTCTTTCTTGATCGCATCCTTCGCCTGATGGAGACCGTAGAGAGTACTACGTTTATGATAGATGCCGGTTTCAGGGCTGTTGATATATTTGGGACCGTCTCCATCCAGGAGCCGGCCGCCGAATGCGACCGCCTCCCCCTGATGCCGTTGAATGGGAAACATCAGCCGATTTGAAAACAGACTCCAGCGGGGATTCTTACGGCTGAACAACCCTGATTTCGCCAGGAAATCCGCAGAATACCCTTTCTTAGCCAGGAAGTCATACAGCCAGAATGGTTCGGGATGGGAATATCCCAAAGAAAAGCGCTCGATGATTTCGTCGCTGAATCCCCTGTTACGAATATACTCCAGGGCGTGCCTGCCGATGTCTTTACTGGTCAGTAAGAAGTGAAACGCTTTTTGCACTTTATCATACAGTTCGTGAAGAGCAGCGCGTTCCCTGTATGCCCGGTCATCCACCTGCTGATCGCCCTGGACCTGAATGCCGACTTTCTTACCGAGATACTCTACCGCTTCGGGAAAAGTCATCCCCTCCATTTCCATAATGAAGCTGAACACATTCCCGCCTTTCTGAGTACTGAAGCAGTAGTACATTTGGCGGGAAGGCGTTACGGTGAAGGATGGGGTTTTTTCCGTCTTGAAAGGAGAGAGACCCCAGTAGCGATCTCCCTTACGGGTCAGATGCACATATTCGCCGATAACTTCCGCAATGTCGACGCGGTTTTTAATGTCCTCGATTACTTCATCGGATATCAATATTGTCCCCCCCCCGGCCGAACCATCAGTTCAATTTGAAGTAATACACCTCAGACGCAGAGAGATGATCCTCATATGATTCGGAAAACACGTGTTCGCTGGCCTGGGGGCTCTGCAGAACGAAGAACAGGTAATCACTATCCGCGGGATAGAATGCTGCATTCAGTGCGATAGCTCCGACTCCTGAAATAGGTGCCGGCGGCAATCCGCGATTCACGTAGGTATTGAACTCCGAGGGGCGGTTCAGGTCTGAGAAGAAGAGCCGGGTCGGATGGTCCAGGCCTTCGATCTCGGTCATTACATAGACGACGGTGGCACAGGATTCAAGCCGCATACCCCGTTCGAGACGGTTATTGAAAACCGAAGCGATCAAAGGCGCCTCGTGATCTGCCATATACTCCCGCTCGACGATAGACGCCAAGATCACCGTCTCATGAAGTTCCCGGGCAGAGAGGCTGGCGTAATCAGGAAAAATATCCCCCAGGGCTGCGAAGAACGTGTCTACCATATGAGCCACTACTTTTTCTGCGGGAAAATCTTCTGCGAAATAATAAGTTTCAGGATATATGTACCCTTCGGCAGTATCACCTGCGATGCCGAGGGAACGAACGAATTCGGTATCCCGGGATACCCTGAGAAAATCTTCCTCGCCGACGATGCCGCTACCATCGAGGATTCGCGCAACCTGCCCGAGGGTTCTTCCTTCCGGGATGGTTACCCGGATAAGGCTCTGGTGCCCGGAACTGAGATATTCCATCACTTCGACGGGTGAAAGATTCTCCGGAATGATGTAAGAACCTTTCTGTACGGCGGTATCACTTCCGGTTACCCGACCGTACAACTGCAGAGCCAGGGCCGAGGGTACGAGACCGCGATTTTCCAGACGCATAACCACGGAAATATAGCTTTCGCCCGCATTGACGGTGAAGTCCCGATCTGCAGCGGTTTCCACCGCCTTGAACAATGTCGAATACGCATATATACCGACGATGCCGGCCCCGATCAGGGCCAGCAATACGACGGAAAGAACCACAGTAAATATTTTTTTCAAAACCCCATCCCGTTGACGTTATACGGTCAGTTTTCTTTTGTTCATAATATCCTAACGCACGAGGATAAATTCAACCCTTCGATTTTTCCATCGGTTTTCTTCGTC
>CAWZYW010000554.1:0-2426 GCA_963966255.1 uncultured Salinispira sp.
GTCCCGTGCGGTGAATACCGCCGCCGGGGGGGCGATGTCGATTTCGCTTCCCAGGGGAGCAACCCCGGCTTCCTTATCCTCGTCATACTGGCGGTACGCCGACCGCGGATACGGGCTCTGGCCGTCTGCCCGCAGCAGTTCGAATTGATATGCCCGGAGGACGTCCTGCTGTGGAATCGGATAGGCATTCTGTCGGTTGTTGTAGGAATCCACCAGGTAGAGCCGGTATTCGATGCCGGGCTCGGTGCGGAATTCCAGGAGCTGGACCTGGCCGGCGCTCAGCGCAACGCTGCGAAGTTCCGGATCGCTGCCTGGTTCGCCGGCCGGCAGGATTCTGCGCAGCGACAGCCCGGTCGGATCCAGCGGTCCGTCGGGACCCTCGACGGCCAGGGAAAACAGGCCTGCATAGCTCGATTTGTAACCGTCGACTTCCAGCACCAGACTGTCCCCGGCGGCAGTCAACCGGGCGGCGGGCTCGGCGGATTCCGGAGTCACCCCGCCGCCCGCTTCGGTGACGAGGTAGGCATCGGCGTACTCGTCACGATCCGAGCCATCGAAAATCCGGAACCACAGCGCCCTGATGACTTCCAACTCGGCCATGTCGCTTTCGTAAAAGGCCAGGTTGTAACTGTCAGTCAGATATATGGCGTATTCAGCGCCGGGCTCGGTGGGTATGATGATGCGAATCCTCTCCCCTTCCCCCAGTCGATACACCCCATCTTCATCGAATTGATTAATTTCCGTCTCTCCGCCGAAGGCCGCGGCCTGGGAGCTTTCCACCCAGTCCGGCCCCAGCAATGGACCGGCGACCACGGCGAACACCACCGCCACGGTGGCCACCCCGGCGAGCATGGCCTGAAACAGCAGCTGGCTTTTCACCCAGGTTATCCAATCAAGCCGGGCAACCGCGAGGACGCCCATCAGGGCCGCTGACGTGGGCACGATCATGTTTGTAAAACCGTCACCGAGCTGAAAGGCCAGCACCGAAACCTGTCGGGATACCCCGGCGTATTGTGCCAGCGGCGCCATGAGAGGCATGGTAAGAGCGGCTTTTCCAGATCCCGAGGGCACGAAAAAGTTGAAAAGGGCCTGGAACAGATACATAACCCAAGCCGAAAGAACCCGCGGGAGCTCCCTGAGGCCATTGCCCGCCACATAGAGGACGGAGTTGAGCATGTTGGCGTTGCTCGGGTCCGCGGGATCGCCGCCCAGGGTGAGTATGATCAATATTCCCTTGGCCATGCCGACGATCAGTGCCGCGCCGAGAAGGTCGCGGGCCCCTGATACGAATGAATCTGCGATGCCTCCTGCGGTCATGCCTCGCATTTTAAATATCACAGCGATTACGCCGGAGACCAGGCCCATGATAAAAAACTGGGTTGCGATTTCCGGGATGTAGTATTCAGCAAGGGTAACCCCGAGGGCGACCCAGACAATGCCCGCGAACACCGTCAGAAGGACCAATGCCTCACCCGGGCCGAACTCGGGAATTTTCCCTTCCGCGGCTTCGGGACTGGCGGCTGCGCCCCCTTCCCGGAAGTAGGCATCGCTTTCGTAGCTCAAAGAACGCGTCGGGTCCTTCTGAACCCGCATGGCGTACCACATGGTGAACGCGGTTCCCAGCAGGGTGAAGATGGCGAAAAGCAGTACCCGGTAACCCAGTCCCGACAGAACCGGAATGCCGGCTATGCCCTGTGCGATGGCGATGGAAAAGGGATTCATCCAGCTGGATGCGAAGCCGATCTGGGTGGCGCCGTAGGTCACCAGAACCCCGGTGATGGCGTCATAGCCCAGGGCGACTAGAATCGGGATAACGATCATGGCGAAGGGAATCGCCTCCTCTCCCATGCCGAAGGTGGCGCCCCCGAAAGAAAAAAGCAGGAAGAGTCCGGGTATAATGGCGATGCGCGCTCCCTTGAGGCGCTGGATCACCCGGTACATGGCGGCTTCGATGGCACCGGTGCGGATGATTATGCCGAAGGCTCCGCCGATCACCAGGATAAAAACTACGATTCCCGCCGAATCGACCACGCCCTGGAAGACGTAGTTGAACAGCCCGACCCCGTGATATGCCCCGAAGAGCGGTACTCCGCGGCGCTGCAAGCCGCCGCCGGGATTCGACAGGTACTCGAAGCTGTCGGGGTCGAGGCTTACCCGCTCATCCAGTTCCATGCGCTGGGGATCCCAGACATATTGCTCCCGGACTTCGAATTTCCCAACGGGGACGATCCAGGTCAGCAGCCAGACCAGCGCCACCACGGCAAAAATGACCAGATAGGTGTTTACGGCTTTCACTCGGAGGCTCCTTCTGATTCGTCTTCAGCTGCGGCGGCGCCAGGCAGATTGACGTTGGTCGGTTCGATGTCCAGATAGACGTGATATACGGAAAAACTGTCTCTTATACACATCTGACGCTGCCGACGATC
>CAWZYW010000555.1:0-2423 GCA_963966255.1 uncultured Salinispira sp.
GGGTATGGATGTGCGGCTTTCCACCGGGGAAAGCCTGGTCAGCGGCCAGGTCCTGGGGCTGGAGAATCGCAGTTCGCCGGGCGGCAGCGGCGAACACGTCAACCTGCTGGTCCAGGGGAGCATCAGGAGCATCCCGTTGGCTTCCATCAGCTCTCTGAGCTATCGGGATGCCGCAACCCGCGATGATATCGATTCCGCCCTGGAACTCATCCGGGACGCATCGTCCCAGGAACGGAAAACCATCACCATAGAATACCGGGGAGAGGGCCAGCGGCGCCTGTTGATTTCATATCTGCGACCCGCACCGGTCTGGAAACCGGGTTACCGGCTGATCACCGACGAAAGTGTCAGCATCCTGCAGGGCTGGGCCATCGTGGAGAATACCGGTTCCAATGACTGGAACGGGGTAATGCTCAGTTTGTCCACCGCCGACCCGGTCTCCTTCGTTATGGACCTTTACACCCCCCGGTATATCAACCGGCCTACCCTTTCTCCCCCGGGTCTCAGCGCCGCCGAAGTGCCTTCGCCGGTACAGGCAAGCCCGTCGGTGGCAGACCGGAGCTTCTCCGAAAGCTCAGCCCGGGCCAGCGCGCCCATGATGATGGCCGAGGAAGCGGCGGCCTATGATGATTATGAGCTGGACGATTATACCGGTGCCGTCGATTCGGCGGCAAGCCGGGCTTCGGCGGTGAGCGGCGGAACCCTCGCCAGCGTATTCGAATACCGCCTGGACGAGCCGGTGAATATCCGGGCCCAGAATTCCGCCATGGTTCCGATTGTCAACGCCGAACTGGCGCTGGATAGTTTTATCACCTGGCAGAGCGACCGGACGAATTTGGTGTACCGCGCATTCGATATCGAGAATATCAGCGATAACTTTTTTTCCGCGGGTCCATTGGCGATATACGACGACGGCCGTTTCGCCGGCGAGGCCGTATTGAGCTTCATGGCGCCGGGGGGAACCCAGCGCATCGAATACGCCCTGGAAAACTCAGTGAGGGTGCTCCCCGTCGAGTCCCCGATCAGCGAATCATTATTTGATATCCGGGCCGCAGATGGAGTCCTGGAAACCCGATACCGGCGGGAACGCAGCCGGGGCTACCGGGCTCAAAACAACAGCGACGATTTCCAGCGCCTCAGGCTCATGCACCGGGTGGAGTCGGGGTGGTCCATTGAAGATGCGCCGGAATATGCGGACGCCGGAAACTATGCTGAGTTTCCCATGGACCTCCCACCGGGAGAAAGCGTGGAGATCGGCTTCGTCGAAACCATGGAGCTGTCCAGAAGCTTTCAGCTAATCAACCTCCAGGATGCGAATATCGAAATCTTTATTAAAAGCGGGACATTGAGCGAAGAACAGATTCGCATCCTTCAACGCGTTGCCGAGCTTCGTCGGGATCTGGCAGAAGTTCAGCAGGAAATCAGCCTTCGCAACAGCGAAGTCAATCGAATTTACCGGGAACAGGAACGCATCGTCCGGAACATGGAAAACCTCCAGCAGGACTCAGCCCTGTACGGCCGCTACCTCGAAAGCCTTTCCAGCCAGGAAGATAGGCTGGAGGAACTGGTGACCATCGTGGGAGATCTCGAAAGTGAACAGGCCGACAGGCAGCGGGCTCTGGCTGATTTCATCGCAGAGGTGGAATTCCAATAAAGTAAGGCTAGTCTAACTTTATATATAGCAAAGATTTACTTGCATTGTTTTGTACTCTGTCCTAAACTGTACTCGTACCAGATTACCAGAGACAGGAGGATTATATGGCTAGTCTCAAAGGAACCAGAACTGAGAAGAACCTTCTCACCGCGTTTGCCGGCGAATCACAGGCGCGGAACAGATATACCTACTTCGCTATCAAGGCGCGCGAAGAAGGCTATGAGCAAATCGCCCAGCTGTTCGAAGAAACCGCTGATCAGGAGCGGGAACACGCAAAACGCTTTTTCAACTTTCTCGAAGGCGGAGAAGTAAAGGTCGAAGCGGAATTCCCCGCGGGCATGGTGCTGAGCACCGAAGAGAACCTGAAAGCCGCGGCCGCAGGCGAAAACTACGAGTGGACCACCATGTACAAGGAGTTCGCCGAGATCGCCAAGGATGAAGGTTTTTCCCAGGTCGCCGCGGTATTCAACGCGGTCTGTGTCGCTGAAAAGCAGCATGAAAAGCGATATCTCGCCCTCATGGAAAACGTGAAGAACGGTGAAGTTTTCAAGAAAAAGGAAAGCGTCACCTGGGCCTGCCTGAACTGCGGCTACATCTTCGAAGGCACCGCGCCTCCGAACAAATGCCCCGCATGCGGTTTCCCCCAGGCGTATTTCGAACTCGTTCGGGAAAACTGGTAGGCTCTGTCCTGTCAGCTTTCAAGCCGCCGGTTACCCGGCGGTTTTCTTATGAGGCCCCCTGTCAAGAGATTATTTCAGGTATTAAAGAT
>CAWZYW010000556.1:0-2399 GCA_963966255.1 uncultured Salinispira sp.
TTCGGCGGGAAGGAGGAAACTCTTGCGGTTGATGAGCTCCGCTGGGAGAGGAGCATCGACGTCGAAGCTCAGCAATTAAACCGCTATGAACGGCCGGAAAACGAGGTGCCCGCCGGCGCCCGGATTCTCAGCTCCCGTACCGTCCAGGACGGTACCGAGCGGGTTCAGGTAGGCAGTGAACGAGTGAAGACCGGCACCCGTGACCTTGGCAACGGTTTTTTCGAAGATGTCTATGAAGATCGGCCGGTATATGAGGAACGTCCGGTATACGTGACCATGGTCGAATATGAAATCCTCGAATGGGAGACCGTGCGCACGGCCCGGGCCGGCGGGGATGCTGACCGGCAGCCATTCTGGCCGGAAGTTGACCTTGGCAGCGGAGAGCGCGAAGGCCAGCGGCGGGAGAAGGCCACGCTCTTCCTCAGCTCCGATGAGGAGCGATATGAATATGAAATTCCCGTTGAGGATATCGGCGCTTATCCTGTTGGTTCCAGATGGCTGGGCCGTATCGGTCCCCTCGGCGGCGTCCGTTCTCTGGAGCGGCCATGAACCGCCGGGGTATCCACAATGATGAAAAAAACGCATTTCGCCATAGAACCGTCTTCGCCCCCCGATTCGGGGATATCGATGCGGTGGGTCATGTGAATAACGCAAGGTACTCAAGTTACCTTGAGGAAGCCCGAGTGTCTTATGCGAAGGAAGTGCTGGGATGGAACGGAATCCTGGACACCCTGAATATTGTCGTCGCCGATCTTCATCTGGAATTCAAGAACCCGATTTTCCTTCAGGATGAAGTCCTTATACTCAGCCGGATATCGGAAGTCGGCGGTCGCAGCTTCACCTTCCGTTACCTGATTTATGCGCTCCGCGACGGCCAGGAGGTTCTGGCAGCCCGGGCGTCCACCGCTTTGGTTTATTATGATTATCGAAGCGGTCGTTCCGCCAGAATCCCCGATGATTGGAGGTCGGCCATCTCGGCATACGAGGATTCAGTCCCGGAATGAGTTATACTGATGCTGTCATAAGACAATGGAAAATTGCAGAACACGTATACAAACTTTTTTAGGAGCATTTGAATGAATCGCAAACTCGCATTGCTTTTTATCGCCGCAATAACGGCTTTCCTGCTAGCCTCCTGCGCCAGTGTTGAGGTCCGGGCGGTGCGCCAGGGAGATCTTCAGGCCTTGCAGGACTATATCGCCGGCGGCGGAGATCCAAACGCCATACAGAATGACGGCCAATCCCTGCTACATATCGCTGTCCAATACGACCAGTATCAAAGCCTCATTTTCCTGCTGGATAACGGTGCGTTCGCCGATCCTCAGAACCGGCAGGGCGCCACCCCCCTTCATCTTGCGGTGGGAAAGGGTCGTACTGATATGATGGAGGCCCTGCTGGGCCGCGGCGCGGATATCAACCGCCTCGATTACTCATCGCAGAACATGCTGTTTTACGCAGCCCGCAGCGGCCGGGATAACACCCTCGACCTGCTGCTCGATCGGGGAGTGAACCCCCGTCAGACCGACAGTCAGAATCGCACGCCGCTGCATCTTCTTGACCGCAATAACCGGCGGGCCTTCGCATCCCGGCTACTGGAGGCCGGAACCGATCCCTTCGTGAAAGAAGCCACCAACGGGGAACTGGCATTGCATGTCGCCGCCAGGGCAGGAGCATTCGAACTGGTAGATCTGTACATCAACACCGCTGGAACCGGAATCATCCCAATAGAAAACAATCGCGGCAGCGAAGCCCTTTTTCTGAGCCTGAATCCGGGGCTGGAGTCCCAACAGGGCTTTCTTACCATGGAGATCCTGTTGGAAAATGGCTCCGATCCCAATGAACCCGGCGAAGGCCAGGTACTCCCCATTATCGAAGCCGTGGAAAAACTCGATGCGCCTCGGGTAGAATTGCTGCTGCAATACGGAGCCCGCACCGACGTCCGACTGGAAAACAACGCAACGCTGCTGCACCTTGCGGTTGACCGGGGCGACGTTGATCTGGCGCTGCTTTTCCTGCGTTACGGCAGCAATCCCAACATGGCGGACAGCTCCGGCAGAACGCCGATTTTTTCCGCTGCGGCTCAGAGCGATTCGGAAATGTTCCAGTTGCTTCTGGAATTCGGCGCTGACTTCAATCGCTATGACCTGCAGAACATCACACCCTTCACCCTGGCTCTCGATCGCTCAGCCCGGCTCAGCCAGGGTCTGAGCGATCAGGCCACGCTGATGAACGGCAGCGGCGGGGTGCTCACTCCCGATGAAGACGTTCTCTACGGCATTCTCATCAGGGGCATCGACAGCGGTAACCTCGATGTAGTGAATCTTCTGTTCGCCCGGGGACTTGATCCGGATTACCGGGATGACCAGGGGCGTACCCTGCTCACTGCCGCGGTCCAGAGC
>CAWZYW010000557.1:0-2395 GCA_963966255.1 uncultured Salinispira sp.
CGGGGGAGGCTCGAATGCCATGGTCTTTTTTGCGTCGTTTATCGATGAAGAGACGCCCCGGCTGATAGGAGTTGAGGCTGGTGGCCGTGGGCGGGGGATCGGCGAACACGCAGCCCGGATGACCGGAGAGGCGGCAACGGGCATTGTGCAGGGCTACAAGAGTAAGTTCCTCCTGGACTCCGATGGGCAGGTTCAACACACCCACTCCATATCTGCCGGGCTGGATTACCCGGGAATCGGACCGCAACTGGCCCATCTCGGGGAAACACGGCGGGTGGAGTTTCACTCGGCCACTGACGCCCAGGCTCTGGCAGCCCTGAAACTGTTGGCGCGCAACGAAGGCGTGATTTTCGCCCTGGAATCGGCCCACGGCGCAGCTTATGGCTTGGAGTTGGCAGCCAGCCTGCCCCCCGGGAAGAATGTGATCATCAATATGTCCGGCCGGGGAGATAAGGATATTTTTATCACCGCCAAGGCCATACAGCCCGGACCCTGGGCAGACTTCATGGAACGGGAAATCGGAGAAATCCGCGCCAGCCAGGGGCAAGACCGTGCAAACCGAATGCCTGCATCTGGCAGCAAAGAACAAGGAGCTGACGAATGATCTCTTTAATGGCCCATATGATTCCCTACTTTCCCGATAGACAGACCAGCCGGGAAATCGCCCTGACCATGCTCGAACAGGGAGTAAAATATCTTGAAGTACAGTTCGCATTTTCAGATCCCAGCGCCGACGGGCCGGTGATTGAAGCTGCCTGCCAGAGCGCTTTGCGAAATGGGTTCACCGTCGACGGAGGCTTCTCATTCCTGGCAGATCTGGGGGCGAGCAGTGAAGCTTTGGCAAAGGGGCGCGCGAAACTGTTTCTCATGACATATGCGAGCATTATTTTTTCCCGGGGTATTGCTGATTTCTGTCGGAAAGCCGCCGATGTAGGGGTGAGCGGGCTGATTATTCCCGACCTGCCGCTGGATAGCGACGAAGGCCTGGCTGAGGCGGCCCGTGAGGCGGGTCTGGATCTGATTCCGGTTCTCGCCGCAAGCTCGCGGCCCGAACGGATAGCCATGGCCAGGGAAAGCGGTGCGAACTATATTTATTGTGCGTTGCGGAAAGGCATAACCGGTCAGGAAACCGAGCTGGATAGCGGAAACATAGATTTTCTGCATCAGGCGGGAAAATCCGGTGCGAAGATCCTCGCGGGCTTCGGCATCAGTCGGGCCGGTCAGGTTCACGCTCTGGACGGACATGCCGAGGCAGCGGTAGTTGGCACCGCATTTCTGAGGGCATTTACCGAAGGATACGAGAATAGAGCCGGCGTAGCGGCAGTCGGAGAGCTGGCAGGAGATTTGGTGCGGGCCGGATCGGAACATTGACCCGAGCTGGAGAATCCTTTACCCTTTAGATCAAGATTTATCCGGTCAGGAGGTATCCATGAGCAACGAAGTGACGGTGACGGTTGATAATTTCGAAGATGAGGTGATTAAGTCCGACATTCCGGTGGTGGTTGATTTCTGGGCGGAATGGTGCATGCCGTGCCGGATGATCGCCCCGGTCCTCGAAGAACTGTCCCAGACCTATGCCGGAAAAATCAAAGTCGCGAAGCTCAATGTAGATGATCACGGCGAGATCGGCACCCGATACAATATCATCAGTATTCCCACTCTACTCATATTCAAGGACGGTCAGATGGTGAAGCAGCACGTTGGCGCAGCTCCCCGAGCCACCATAGAGGACCTGATTACCTCAGTAATGTAATTCCGCAAGTCCGCCGCGCATCCCGATGGCTTTGGTTCGGACCGTCCGGTGTTCCTCCTGTCGCGGGATCTCACGGAGTATGGACTTCGATACTGTTTTCGTAACCGAAACTGCTCATCCCGGTCGGGCATATGTGCCAGTCAGACGGGAGGTCCAAATCTTCCCCGCCGGGCATCCGGTTCATGCTTCGGGTTGAAGTGGAGGTCTCGGTTCGAATGCAGCCTTCCGGACGGAGCTCATCATTTGGCCAGGACCAGCCGTTCCTGGCCAGAAGCGAAAGCATCACCTGTTCGGTATAGGAGGTCCCGAAGCTGGAATATTTAGCTTCCGGATCCCAGAAGCGGTCGCTCCATGCGACGGCATCCATTATCGCGCTGTCCGCATACGGAGAGTCGGCGATACTGATGGCGCCATTGCTGTCGCTGAGCCCCTGATATCCTCTGACCCAGAAATCCCTGACATCCGATGTCGCCTGGGTAGATGCGGCGGCATTCATACAATCGGCTGCGACGCCATCATACTCATCTACTTCAAGATGCACATCCACTTCCTCTTCTTGATATCTGAAATGGATGACCAGATATTCTCCGGCATACACCTCCTGATCAGCGAAGGTCATCATACTGCGGAACATCGCAGGAG
>CAWZYW010000558.1:0-2395 GCA_963966255.1 uncultured Salinispira sp.
GTAGATATACTGCTGGATCGCCACGTTCACCCCGGCGATATCGATGTCTGACCAATCGGGAATTTTATCCCGGGAGTCCCGGTATCCGGTGGGAAAGCGCTGGTTTTCCTCGCCGACGAGGAAGTTCCCCGCGTAGCGAAGTTCAGCCCAGGTGGACCCGAGATCGCCCTCTGCGAGGCTCAAGCGGTAGCCCAGTTCCGGAATCGTGTTCGAGTATAGCCCGGCTTCGCTTCCCGACAGGCTCTGGCCGAGAGAAAACCCTCCCGATCCATCTGACTCTTCCAGGCGGATCAGGTACTCGCTGGCCTGGCTGCGAATGGATTCGGGGACGCTTGCGCCGTTGATGACCTGATCCAGGGACCGACGAATCGTAGTCACCCCGTATGGCCGGATCAAGGGCAATGGCGCCAGGTAGCCCGCGGATTGCCATAAATCGAGATCGCGATACAGCTCGGATTGAACATCGTGAATTTCGATCGCCTGAGCGAATACCATACCGGATGGTAACATCAGCAATGCGATGATCAGGGCTAAATGGCTTTTTTTCCGGCTCATCGATGTGAACTCCAGGTGATGCCCAGGGCGAACTGGGCGTCGAATTGGTTATTCCCCTCATTATGTCCTGCGTTCTGCAGGTACAGGAGGTCGGCATTGAGCCCCAGGATAAGCCGATGGCTTCTTCCCAATTCGAATCCAAGCGAGGGGGCAAGGGCGAGCAGGAAATAGCGTTCGGGCGTGCCGCTGGGGGTGCTGGCCGTGGAGCTGCCGTCCCAGTCTGAATAGGGGGTGGTCAATTCCTGTTCGCCGTCTTCAATATATCTGAGCGAAGCTTCGAAATCCAAGGCCGGGCCTATGGACAGGGGCAGCGATCCATCGGCGTAGAGCAGATACACATTGCTGTCCGGACCCCACTCATAGCCGATAGGTTTGGTAATGAGTGGTTTAGCTCCGATTAGGTTGCTCAATGCCCGCCGTCTCCAGCTGTAACTGGTCAGCTGGGTCTCCCGAATGTAGAGCCAAGGGTCGGTGTGCACGTATTCCACGCCTACTCGAATATCCACATCATCCTCAGCTCGGGGAAGGGCATACTGAATCCCGGCCATCCAGCCCATGGCCGGAGGTTCGGCGTCCGCCCCATATCGTCGAATTTCGTAAGGCGTGGTGATTGCATTGAACATGAATTGTCCATACGCCTGCCAGCCGGGAGCGAAGGTCAATTCCGAATCCAGGCTGAACAGGCTCGCGGCGTATTCCCATTCATAGAAATTGTGCATCAGGATAAACGGATTGAACATCCGAAGATCCAGCGGCCTCCCGCCCCAACTTAATCCCTCACTTACTGCGAAATTCCAGATATCAAAGAACGTAAAATCAAAACGGTGGAACACCAGATATTTACTGTCCAGAAAAACGTCTCCCATTCTCGCTCCCACAACCAAAACTTCGCTGCTATCCAGATACGGCTGCACATAAATAAGGGCTCCGGTGTATTTGAAATTTTCATGCCAGAGGCTGAAGCGTAACTGGTCCAGCCAATCCGGAGAGTCGCTGACGATGAGCTGACCGCTGTAGCCCGGACCGAGCACCAGATCACTGCGGCCTATCAAAGCAGTCCAATTCTCTCCTCCTGCAGCCCCGTAGGCAACGAAGGGAAAATTCACGTCGTAATACCCGAAATCCAGCGCAAGGTTGGAAAAGTTGCCGCTTCTCTGATCTGCCAGGTTTTCCTGCAGCAGATCAATCTCCCATCCCATATAAAATCCGTCGCCCAGAATCACGTCCGATTCGATGTTCACAACACCAAGCCGATCACCATAATCATAGAGCCAGGGAACCAGATAATTATTTCCATCGGTTTGCTGATTACTTTTTAGATAGCCCTCCAGGCTGAACTCAGGAGAGATATTAATCGTCAGATTATCCGATTCCAACAACGCAAACTGTCGGATCGAAGGATGTGGGGCCATTCCCAGTGTCTGGTAATAATACAACGCTTCACTTACCGTCCAGGGTCGGGAGTCGAACGGAGGAGCCATGCCCTTGCGGATCGCTGCCGTCTCCAGATCACGGTAGACCGGCGAATCCAGCGGGATGATCTTCTGCTGTGCGAACAAGCCGGCGCTCACAAGCAGAATTACTATACTCAGACCAATCTGGGCTTTTTTCATACACTAATTATGACATGAAAAACGGGATTTCAGAAGTAGCCCACCAGAAACGGAAAATACACCGCGTGCCCAGCCAGCGAAGTGATAAACACATTGAATGCGCGAATGTGAAGCTCCTGCGGCGGCACGTAGTCTTCCCCGATTATGATTTCGTACTCGGTGGCCGAACCCTCGATGGGTATTTCGTGGATTTCGATGGAGTTTTCCAGGGGGGTGGCGGTGGCGAC
>CAWZYW010000559.1:0-2394 GCA_963966255.1 uncultured Salinispira sp.
GTACCGTCGGCCCGTATGCCAACCGCATCGCCGGCGCATCCTACGATCTGGGCGGGCGGCGGGTGAAATTGGATGCCAATGACGGTCCGAATAATCTGCACAGCGCATCGGCGGGATTCGCCGACCGGGTCTGGCAGGCCGAGGCCGTCTCCGGTCCCGACGGAAGCTATGCAGGAGTCGAGTTTCGCATTCTCAGTCCTCATAACGACGGGGGCTTTCCGGGAAATCTCTCGGTGCGCGCCCGTTATATCCTGATGTCCGGCGAGTCCAACGACAGCTACCTGTTTATGCATTTCCTCGCAGAAACCGATGAGCTGACTCCGGTGAACCTGACCAACCACGCGTATTGGAACCTGGGCGGGGAAGAAACCGGCCATCTGAGAGGCCACCGAGTTCGCATACCCGGCGAACGCTATGTCGACGTGGATGCCGACGGGATCCCCACCGGCCTCTTAGCCGAATCCGGCTGCGGCACCGGTGCCATGGACCTCCGGAACAGCATCGATCTGGCATCGCGAATTTATCCGCGGCCCATGGCCGACGGTCTTGAGCTGGAACCCATCCTCCCGGGGGGATACGATCACTGCTACAGCGTCGACCGGGAAGCTCCGGTTCTCAGCCTGCCGCCGGCCGCCATGGATATCGCCGATCTGTCGGGAGCATTGTTGCCCCGCCTGGCGGCGGAAGTGGAGTATGCGGAGGCCGGCGGCAGCCTGGCCCGCCGGATGGACGTCCACACCAGCTATCCGGGAGTACAGTTTTATACCGGGAATTTTCTCAAAGGGGACCTGGGGCGTCGCCGAGCCCGCTTCACATCTCGATCCGGATTCTGCCTCGAAGCCCAGTATTTTCCCGATTCGCCGAATCATCCGGAATTCCCCGATTGTTTCCTCGCCCCCGGGGATCGCTACGAGCAGTTAACCGTCCATCATTTTTATTGAGCTGGCTTTCGCCTGGATGTTTTGACTCTTATATCAGCCGAAGAATATCTTCCGGTTCGTCGATGATCCACCGGGCGCCGACGGCGATCAAGTCCTCCCGATCGCGATATCCCCAGCTCACCGCCAGAAACGGCATGCCGCAGGCCGCAGCGCTTTGTGCATCCACTTCGGAATCGCCGACATAAAGCACTTCGGCCCCGTCCATACCCCAGGCGCGCAGGATTTCAAGTCCGGCGTCGGCGGCGGGTTTCGGGGGGGAGCCGTCGATACGACCCCGCACGGCATTGAATATGCCGGGAAACAATCCGCTGCCGATGACCTGGACCAGGGAGTCATCCTTATTGCTCCACAGACCGAGCCTGAGTCCCCGGCGATGTAATTCCTTCAAAACCGGCATGACGCCGTCATAGGGCTGGCTGACCCCGATAGGATCCTTCTGGTAGTGCTCCCGAAGTTCATCGTAGATCTCTTCGGCATCCCCGGGATCCGCATTGCTTCCCGCCGCATCAATGGCGAGCTGCCTCAAACCGCGGCCTACCAGGGCGCGCACCCTCTCGAGATCCAGTGGGGGGAAGCCATGGACCTGCAGGGCGTGATTCAGGGAGTTTCGAATATCTTCCAGGGTGTAGAGCAGGGTACCGTCAAGATCGAATATGACCCCTCGGATGCGGTTAATCATCGGCGGAAAGCTCCCGGGCGATAAGCGAGGACGATGCTTGCGGCGCTTTTGCGGATACCGTCAACGCAACGCCGACCCGGGTTACGATATTCATGTTTTTCATGCTACCTGCCTTTGGATATATGCAATTCTCGCAGGAATGGAACTCGAAATCAAATCACCGGGAGTATTTCATAAAATAGACAGGAGACTCTTCCTGTATTACACTGTTCTTTCCATCTCAAAATTACCCCGTGGAGGCTCCATGACCGTACAAAAACGCGTTGAATCACTGCAAGCCGCATTAACATCCAATGACCTGTTCGCATGCATAATTCCGTCCACCGATCCCCATATGTCGGAGTACGTAGCTCCCCGCTGGGAAGGCCGGGCGTGGATCAGCGGATTTGCCGGGTCGGCGGGTACCGCAGTGATAAGCGTTGATGGCGCCGCGTTGTGGACCGACGGTCGCTACTTCCTGGAAGCCGGCCAGGTACTCGAGGGCAGCGGGATCGAGCTGATGAAAATGGGGCTTCCTGGAACCCCCTCGATTGAAGACTGGCTGACTTCCCGGTACGCGGCTGCTGGAAGGGCAGGGCATAGCGGAAGGGTGAGAGTCGCCGGTGAGTCCTTTCCCCTGGGCCAGTTTCAGCAAATGGCCCGGAGCCTGGATCAGGGAAGCCTGTTGCTTGAGGCGGAGGACGATCTGCTGGGCGGAAACTTGGAGGGCCGGCCGGGACTGGCGGGGGAGGGGGTTTTCGACGGTTTCTCTGATTTTACCGGGGGGAGCCGGCG
>CAWZYW010000560.1:0-2393 GCA_963966255.1 uncultured Salinispira sp.
ATGGAAGAGGCGTTCCGGGCGGAAGCCGCGGCGGCCACCGACCGGCAGGACTGGCAACGCCGGCTGAGAATTCTGCGGAAGCGGGAAATCCTTCGCATCGGCGTCAGGGATATCGCCCTCGGGGTTAAGATCGAGGAGATCATGGGTGAAATCTCCTTTCTGGCCCGAAGTTGTTGCGAAGTATGCCTGGCCGAAGCCTGGCGACGGGAAAGCGATGCCCCGCAGGACGCTCCGGAAAACCTTTCGGTTCTCGGCTTCGGAAAGCTGGGCGGCTGGGAATTGAATTACAGTTCCGACATCGACCTGCTGGCCATCTATCGATCAACGGGGGATGCCGACCGGGATGCTGAGAAGCAGCTTTACACCCGGGTGTTTCGGGAATTCGTAAAGGATATCAACGATTTCACCAGCGAGGGGCAGGCGTACCGGGTAGACCTCCGGCTGAGGCCCTATGGGGCTTCCGGACCGCTGATTTCCAGTGACACCGCGACCTTGGCCTACTACCGCCGTCAGGCGGCTCCCTGGGAATTCCAGGCGCTGATCAAGCTCAAGCCGGTAGCCGGTAATCTGGTGCTCGGTGAAGAGTTCCTCGAGCAGGTCAAGCCCCTGTTCCACCAGGTATGGGAAGAGACCGATCCCAGGACCAGCATTCGGGACATGCGGGAAAAAAGCATAGCGCACCATGTGGGCGGAAGCGGTTCGGACCTTCAGGAAGAATCCGAGCTGCTGCTGCCGGGATTTGATGTGAAAAACGACCGGGGAGGTATCCGGGATATCGAATTCTTTCTGCAGGGCATGCAGATGCTCTACAGCCGGGAATACCCTGAAATCCTCACCGGTAACAGTCTCAGGGGACTCCGGCTCCTAGAGAGGGCGGGGCTGATCGACGCTGACAAGGCAAGCAGGCTGGATGAATATTACCGCCTGTTCAGAAGGGTGGAACACTACCTGCAACTCGTGCAGAACCGCCAGGAGCATCGGCTTCCGGCCGAAGAGGCCGAGCGGGACAAACTGGCCAGAAGCGTAAGTCCGGATATTCCGCCGGAGAGCTTTTATCGCTACTTCGGTTCGGCCCTGAAAGAGGCGCATCGGATTTACCGGGAATTCATCTACGCCTCCCCTTCCGAAACTGTATGAAAAAAACCGCCGATTCGGGTGACAACCCGGACTATCAGAGTTGTTGTAATGGTATCACAAGACGGGAGTACTGATTTGCAGATCAATATCGAAGAGTACTACGAAAAATACGCGCCCATGGTGTACCGGCGCTGCCTCTCCATCGTGAAAAACGAGGATGCGGCGGCGGATATCATGCAGGACGTATTCGTAAACCTGATGCGATTCCAGGAGCGCCTGGAGCACCGGGGTCCCTCGAGTCTGCTGTACACCATGGCCACGAATCTGAGCCTGAATCATCTTCGGGCCCAGAAACTGCGGCAGTACACGCCGGTGGACGAATACGATCCGGGATGGACCGATCCCAGCGGTGAGACCGTCCTGGCCCGTCACTTCCTCGAACGGCTGTTCAGCATCGAGGACGAAAAAACCCAGACCATCGCCTGGCTGCATTACGTGGATCGCTACACGCTGGAGGAAACCGCCGAGCAGGTGGGCATGTCCGTTTCTGGCATCAGGAAGCGATTGCGGAAACTGCAAAGCCGGGGACGATCCCTGAAGGAGGCGTAAGAGATGAAAAGCCAGCCCACCGAAGTACAGGATATTTATCTCGAGCAGGCAGCCGTGGGTGACCTGCCCCCGGAAGAACTGGAAGCCCTGCGCCGCCGCAGAGGGTATGGGGCCGCTGACCTGGACCGGGCCATCGACGATATCCGCATCAAAAACGATGCTTTTCATCGGCGTTTTGATAAAAAAGCCACCCTGGATTCCATCAGGGCCCGGGCGTTCGCCGGAGATCCCGCCGAAGAACGGATTTCGGCCTTTGCCCGTGATATCAAGAACGGAACCGCAGCTTCCGGCGATGGCCGGCGGGATGACGCAGACCGTTCGCGCTTTATCTCCCGCATGCCCCGCTGGAGCCTGGCGCTTGCCGCAGCCCTGCCGGTGTTCTTCGCCATGGCCCTGCTGCTGCGCATAGGCCCAATGACGGATCCCGCGTCCGGCGGACTGGAGCCCGGAGTACGCACCAAGGGTCTGGAACCCCGGATTTTTATCTATCGCGATATGGGGGACGGTGACATCGAACTGCTTCAGAATAACGATGCCGTGAGGGCCAACGACACTCTCCAGATCTCATATCTCGCCACCGGCCAGAATTACGGTGCCATTCTGTCCATCGACGGATCTTCCGTGATTACTCTTCATTATCCCGAAAATTCGAACATGCTACCCCGATTACAGCCTCAGGATGAGGTATATCTACCATATGGCTATCT
>CAWZYW010000561.1:0-2386 GCA_963966255.1 uncultured Salinispira sp.
CTTTTCAACCAGGGCGACGTTCATCCCCAACTGGGCCGCCCGGATGGCCGCCACGTAGCCGCCGGGCCCCCCGCCGATGACTATCAGATCGAACTGTTTCGCTTCACTCATCTCGCATCCTCACTCGTCGAATCTTTCCTCATTCCATCAGCCCGTACCGGGTCTTCATACATCGAGCAGCAGGCTGTTGGGATCTTCCACCGCTTCTTTTATGGATTTCAGGAAGCCGATGGCCTCCCGGCCATCGAGGATTCGATGGTCATAGGTGAGAGCCAGGTACATCATCGGCCGGATGACGATTTCCCCGTCCCGGACCACCGGCCGCTGCTGAATGCTGTGCATTCCCAGTACCGCAGTCTGGGGCGGGTTCGGAATGGGGGTGGACAGCATGGAGCCGAAGCCCCCGCCGTTGGAAATGGTGAATGTCCCGCCCATCAGTTCGTCCGGCAAGATTTTCTTCTTCTGCGCCCGCTGGATAAAATCCATGATGGTCGACTCGATTTCGGCGAAACCCTGCTGATCAACATTCCGGACCACCGGAGTCATGAGTCCGCGGTCCGACGATAGAGCCACGCCGATATCGTAGAAATCGTTGTAGATAATGTCTGTTCCGTCTACGAAGGCATTGACCTCGGGATATTCCCTGAGGGCCTTCACCGCCGCTTTGAGAAAGAAGCTCATGAAGCCCAAGCGGATGCCATGCTTTTTCTCGAAGCTCTCTTTATAGGTTTTTCGGATATCCATGACGGCTTTCATGTCCACCTCGTTGAAGGTGGTCAGGTGGGCCGATGTCTGCTTGCTTTCCACCAGCTTTTCGGCGATGCGCTTTCGCAGATTGGTCATGGGAACCCGTCGCTGACGTTCGGGGTTGAGTTCTCCCGCCAGGGGGGACTGGGTTTTCGTTCCGCCGGAGGCTGAGCCCGAAGCGCCGCTCTGGACGTATTTCTGGACATCTTCCTTGTTGAGCCTGCCGGAGGGGTCCGCGGCGGGGATCTTCGAGGGATCCAGGCCCAATTCTTCAACCAGGCGCCGGACCGCGGGACTCAGGTCATCGAGTTTGCGGGCCTTGGTAACGCCCCCGCTTGCAGCGGGCTTTCCGGAAGACAAGGGAGATGCCGCTTTACCGGCTGCAGGTGCTTTGGGCGCCGGAGCCGGTTTCGCCGGCTCGCTTGAAACCCCGGCGGCAGGCGAATCAGCGACGGAGGCGGCTTTCTTTTCACCGGAACCTTCAGCTGCCGGAGCATCTCCGGCGGGAGCCTGGGCACTTTCATCGATGGTCCCAACGGCGGAACCGACCTCCACCTCGTCTCCCTCAGCGGCGCCGATCTTGAGCACCCCGCTGACCGGTGCGGGCACCTCCATGGTGGCCTTGTCGGTTTCAAGTTCGAATAGCGTATCGCCCTCATTCACGTAGGCGCCCTCAGCGGCCATCCATCCGGCGATTATGCCGCTCGATACCGATTCTCCGACGTTGGGAACTACAATGTCAGTCATGTCGCTTTCTCCTGCCTTATACTGGCGTCGTTGCTTCTAATATCTATTCAAATGCCACATCGAGGAACTCTTTTAACTCCCCGACGTGCTGTCTATGCGATCCGGTGGCCGGACTGGGCGAGGCTTTCCGCCCTACATATTTGAGCCGTTGGCCCTCCGGAAGGAAGCTGGATTCCCGGTACTGAACGAACATCCAGGCTCCCCGGTTTTCCGTTTCTTCCTGAACCCAGTAGAATTCTCCTGCCTTGGGATAACCTTGGATGATGCGCTTCAGCTCCTCTGACGGGAATGGATAGGGTTGTTCCAGACGCACGATGGCTACATCCTTCCTTCCGCGCTCTTCCTTTGCGGCGATCAGGTCATAATACACCTTCCCGCTGCAAAGCAGGACCCGCTTCTCCTTGCCGCTGCGTCCTTCGTCATCGATGACCGTCCGGAAATTTCCATCCACCAGGTCTTCAACAGTACTGACGCATTCTTTCAGCCGCAGCAGGCTCTTGGGACTCATGATAATCAGCGGCTTGCGGTATTTCTGTTTCATCTGCCTTCTGAGCACATGAAAGAACTGAGCCGGGGTCGTGGCGTTGACCACCTGCATGTTGTCCTCGGCGCAGAGGCTCAGGAAGCGCTCGTAGAACGCCGAAGAATGCTCCGGACCCTGCCCTTCGTAGCCATGGGGAAGCAGCATAACGAGTCCCGACGAGCGGAACCATTTGGTTTCGCTGGCGGCGATGAACTGGTCGATGATGACCTGGGCCCCGTTGACGAAGTCGCCGAACTGACCCTCCCATATGGTGAGGCTGTTGGGAGTGGCCAGGGTATATCCGTAATCGAATCCCAGCACCGCGAACTCGCTTAAGGGGCTGTCGTATACCGAGAACCAGGCCTGGTC
>CAWZYW010000562.1:0-2385 GCA_963966255.1 uncultured Salinispira sp.
GGAATGATATCCGCCAGATCAGGCAGGTCGACGGTGATATCGCTCACCCCTTCAATCTTCAATTCTGCAGCCGGGGAAAACAGAGGGCGGTCAAAGGGCACGGCAATATCGAGCTTCCGCTGCTCAAGCTCCATAAAAAAGTGCCGCGGCGGATGCTTTGCCAGCGTAATTGCCAGACGTTCAATGTCATTGAGAAGCTGGTGCATCCTCCGGGACTCACGGGTCGACTGCTCCTCCAGAAAGCGCCTCAGCGACTGGGCTACATAGGAAAGGGTCTTCTGCGCAGTCTCGTTGGCTTCCAGCAGCTCGAAATAAAAATTGTCCAGCACCGAAGTATCTATTTTCTGAACAGCGGAAAGCGTGTGAATCTTAGCGATATTTTCCTGCAGACCGGCGTTCTGGTTTGCATTCATCAGCAACCGCCCGAAGGCGTGAAAAGACTGGCCCTGGGGAGAGCTGTCAATGCTCCCGCGGAACTGGAGAATGTCCCGGATGATTTCCGCCCGGTTATCGCCAGCCTGCGCAACCTGCTCACGGATACTCTTATTCAATTCTTCGAATTCCCGGGTTACGCTACGAATATCGGTGACCAGTGAATTGGCAATTGAGGAAATATGCCGGTAGGTGTCCTGAACAGTTCGCTCATCCATCACCTTCATCCGGTTATCGCCGATATCATTCATCTGTTCCTGGAGCACCTTGATCTGGGCTCGCAATGCCTTGCGCCGGAGCCTGGGATCCACCTCGCTCTGGGTGACAAGGTTCTCAAGCTCTCTCAGAAGCGTCGCCAACTTGGTGTCAGTTGCGGTATACGTGGGATTGAACTGGCTTTGTAAAAATTGCAGCGCCGCGTCAATGCCGGCTGTCAGGCGGTAATGAGGTTCATCCCTGCCCCGGGGATAAAAACTGTCCAGCCAGCCCCGGTCACCACTGCTCCACTGAGCTAGATAAATTTCAGGAGACTGAAAATTCTCCTCAGGATAATCGCGCTCCAGAAGCCCCAGATACGATTCAAGTTCATACAGGAAATCAGACCGTGAGACCGGGTTACGGGAGAATTTGTCGATCAAGCGCTGAAAGAACCCAAGAATCAGCGGCGCGGTATTGGCTGCCAGGAGTTTCCAGGCGGCATTGTTTTTCTGGTAATAGCGCAGATCTTCGTTGGTCATGAGTTTTCAAGTATTGCATGAACCAGATAAACAGGAAAGTAAGTATCCGCCGATCAGAGGGTGTCCGCTCACTGATTTCTTCACTCCAATATCAAATTATTCACGAAGGTTCCAAGATTTATGAAACCGCATGAAGAATACGGTGATATGATTTCTTTATCATTGATAATTTAATTGATTTTTTTTTGGAGCAATAACCACCTAGTATACTGAATTCCACAACAGATATTTTCTGTGTATACTTATCGTATGACTTCGGTGGATCAGGTCAAACAGGTGATTAATCAAAAGCGTTCCCAGCTGTCATCAAAAGGCATAACCGAGATCGGTATTTTCGGGTCATATATTCGGGGTGACGCCCGACCCGATAGCGATATTGATATTCTCATTGACATTTCCCGTCCTGCTCGGATTGACCTTTTCGATCTCATATCACTTGAAGATGAACTCTCTCAGGCATTGAATACAAAAGTCGATCTCGTATTGAAATCAAATTTGCGGCCGGCCATCGGAAAGACAATTCTTTCAGAGGTTGAATATCTGTGAGAGACTTTTCAGATTCCGTGAATGATATTATTCGCTCAACCAGCCTCGCAATTAAATTCGTTGAAGGGATGAAATACAGCGATTTCATCACCGACGACAAAACTCAATTTGCCGTCGTCAGATGCCTTGAAATCATCGGTGAAGCAACAAAGCGGATACCTGCAAAATATCGGGCTGACAACCTATCGATTCCCTGGAAAGCAATGGCTGGAATGAGGGACAGACTTATTCACGGTTATGATCAGGTTGATATGGAACTCGTCTGGAAAACCGTAACACAAACGCTACCTTCGCTGCTTGATAAATTACGCGAATTGAACAGCGCTTAAGTTTAATTTCAAGCACCAAATAAAGCATCAGAACAAATCAAGAAGGATCGAACTATACCGAAACAGATCGAAAAGCAGAAGTAAAATAATTCTTTTTCTATAAAAGAATTACGAACTATTTCCAACAATATCGAAGGAGACCGAAACCTCCCTGCATCCCCTTCTAAGCCGTGTATCGGGTCGTACCGCAGGGCAGAGCCCGAGGAACGATCCCGAATAGGTCAGAGGTTCGAATCCTCTTGGACGCGCTTATAAAAATATCGACCCATCGCGGTCGATATTTTTATGCTATCCGGCACCCCAACTGACCCGGGTCGGCAACGGAACTGACCCACCCCCTC
>CAWZYW010000563.1:0-2385 GCA_963966255.1 uncultured Salinispira sp.
TGCTTGCAGACCGAACAGCCCTCGCCGCGGCAAAGAAGGCACTCGTAGTCCAGCTCGAATCCCGGTTCCACGAAGGGGAAAAACCCGGGACGCAGGCGTACGTTGATCTCCTTGCGGAAGATTTCCGTGAGCAGGGTGCGCAGGAAGTGGATCATATGGGATACGGAAATATCTTTTCCCACCATCATCCCTTCCAGCTGATGGAATGCCGCCTCATGGCTGGCATCCAGCGCTTCGCAACGGAATACCTTGCCCGGTCCGACGAATTTGAACGGTGGCTTGTGCTGTTCCATTCCCCGGATCTGGATATTCGAAGTATGGGTCCGCAGCAGGTGCTTCTTGTCGGTGAACCAGAAGGTATCCTGCATGTCCCGGGCCGGATGATTCTCCGGGATGTTCAACGCCTCGAAGTTGTAGTATTCATTTTCAATGTGGGGGCCGTCGAGGATGTCAAAACCCATAGAGAGGAAAATATCTTCCAACTCCCGCATAACCGAAGTAAGGGGGTGCAGCCCCGCAGCCTGCTGGCCCTTGTCCTTCAAACGGTCGGTCCAGCTGATATCCTGCCAGTTGCCGTCGAGCCTGGCGTTTATTTCCTCCATCTCGATTTCACCGCTGCGGCGGGCCACAGCGGCTTCCATACGATCCTTGGCGTTATTGGCCGCCGCCCCGAAGCTGCTCCGTTCTTCCGGAGAAAGGTCCCGCATGCCGGACATCAGTGCCTTCAGTCGGCCCTTTTTACCCAGATATTCGGCTTTGAACTGGGCCATCGCCGGCAGCGATTCGACGGAACCGATCCCCGCTTCAAATTCATTCATCATTTCTTGCAGTTTCTCGTTCACGCACTGCTCCTCGATTTACTCTGCGCAGCTGGAGCCCAGGCCGGCAGCCGGTTCACCCGGACGGCCTGGAAGCTCGGCGTACAAAAAAAAAGGATTCCCCTGAGTGAGGAATCCGTTTGTTTGCCGTAGATACATTATCTATGGATGTATCCGGATCCCTCAGCGCGGCTGACGACGATGCTAAAAAAGAAAAAGAAACTGTCGCGCGGAAATCGGGCATTCATAGTTGGCAGTAATTATAGCGTTTTGCGGAACTGTGTCAATAAATCGGGGGTGATGAACCCCGGCAAACAGCTTACTTCCCGAGGCGCTCGTGAATTCGATCCAGGCGGGCTTTGAATCGGCGCATCTTGTCCCTCAGCCGCTCGGCATCTTCTTCCGGAATGACATCGGATAGATCCTTGGCAAAGCGCAGGGTGTCCATCAGCTTTTCCATGGGGTTTCCGTCGCCACTGTTGACCACCGCAGGACCGGGTGCGGATTTTCCCGCTGATTCGGATTTTCCCGCTCCCCCGCGAGACTGCTGAGGACCGCCTTCCTGCGCATGCGGTTCATCGCCCAGCAGCCGTTTCTGAAGACGTGATACCCGATCATTCAGCCGGGCATCTTCGGCCTTCTTTCTGGTATCCGCCGGAAGAGTTCCAACCAGACCCAGCAGATAGTCGAACATCTTCGCCTGGGCTTCGTTGCTCACCGATCCGATGACCTGGGGCGGGCGGGGCCTGGGCGCAGAAGCAGGTTCCGGCGCGGATTGGGGCATGGACGCTGGCTCCGCCTTCTCCAGGGAAGGAGCGCTTTCCATCGCCTCTTCAACCGTATCTTCTTCAGGTTCATCAGCCATGACCGGCAGGTCCTCGTCGCCCAGGCCATAGTCTATGACCGTATCTTCCTCGGGAATATCCTCGTCCTCGGGAATATCCTCGAGTTCCATTACATCATCCATGGTCGAAGGGTGATAGACATCGTCATCCAATTCTTCGGGAATCGGCTCCTCGACGTTACTTCCGTCTCCATCGCTGAGATCCGGAATATGCGAAATATCATCGACACCGGGGAGCTCGGGATCTTCATAAGGCAGAAGATCGCTGGCATCGCCGCTCAGGTCCAACTCCTCAGGATCGGCCAGCTCTCCTTCCATATCCGGAACCAGCTCCTCCAGACCCTCATCGTCTTCTTCGTCCTCATCTTCCGAGAAAAAATCATCTTCAAGCTCTACAGGTTCATCTGCCGGCAGAATCTGATCTTCCGGGATATCAAACTCTTCGGCATCCTCGCCGTCGTCGAACAATTCTTCGAAATCCCCGGGCTCGGGCAGCTCCTCAGCAGTTTCATCATCCTGATATTCATCGGGTTCTGAAAAATCTTCCGGAGCCTCCGCAGCATCGCTGTCGGTATCTGAAACGTCCTGCAGCGCTTCTTCCAAATTAGTATCTTCCGGGGGCAGATCAGGGGTTTGCGGAACCTGAGGCTGCGGCTGGGGATACTGGGGATACGGCGGCGGCATCATCGGGGGAGGCTGCTGATAGGCCGGAGCCTGAGGGGG
>CAWZYW010000564.1:0-2380 GCA_963966255.1 uncultured Salinispira sp.
ATTCCCAGCTGGGGTATGCGGGTGAGCACCAGGATCAGGATGGTTCCCCACAGCGGAAAGGTGGCGCGAATCAGCTCCCGTCCTCCGATGGCGGCGGCGGAAGATTCCGGACCTGCTGATTCGCTGCCCAGGGCATCGGCAGTCCCCTCATGCTTGCCATCGCCCGCGTTCAGGATTTCAAAACTCTGCCCCTCGGCGGCATCCAGTCCCCAGCCCAGCTTGGCGAAGATCACCGAGAAGATCAGTCCCACCGCGCCGCCCACCAGGGCGGGAAACTCGTAATTGAAAAACGCGATGGCGATATACGGAATCATGGTGGCCGCGATGGACAAATAGATGAAGCCGAGGTTTCTGCGGATATGCCGCCACTTGACCAGGAAACTCAGGGCCAGGATCGGTACGATGAGGCTGGCAGCCCCGTGGATCAGCGCTGATTTTCCTCCGATCTCCATGATTTCCGCCAGACTCAGGTCTATCTCACCGAAGCCGAACCAGGTGGGGGTCCCCACGGCGCCGAAAGACACCGGCACCGAATTCATGATCAGCACCATGATGGCAACCCTCAGCGGCGGGAATCCCAGGCCCACCAGAACCGGGGCCGCCAGGGCCGCCGGCGTGCCGAAGCCGCTGGCCCCTTCGATGAGGAAGGGGAACGCCCAGCCGACGATCATCAGCTGCCCGACCTTGTTCGGGGTAACGGTATTCAGCCAGCTCCGGATGCTGGTCATGGCGCCGCTGGCTTCCATGGTCCGGAACAGGAAAATAGCCCCCCATATGATCAGGATCGGCGTCCAGGCGGTAAGCAGTCCGTCCAGGACATTGGCATGGACCTCATTGGGGTTCCTCTGGAATACCACGAGCATCAGGGCGTAAGCCACCAGCGCGGTCAGCGGCAGGGCCCGGCTCGAGGGCAGGGCGTTTTTTTTGGTCATCAGCCAAATCAGCAGGAGTATGGGAAAAAAACTGAGAAGTGTTTGTATATTCATCATGGTTCCCTCTACTTGCCGAATGCCTTCTCGGGCATAACTACGTTGGGGCTCTCCCCGCGGTCGCGAATATCGATGATGTTCCGGACGGTGGTCTCGGCAATGTTGTCCACCGCTTCCCTGGTGAAAAACGCCTGATGGGCGGTGATCAACACGTTGGGGAATGTCTGGAGCCGTACGAAGGTATCGTCCTGAATCACTTGCTCCGACAGATCTTCGAAAAACAGGTCCCCCTCTTCTTCGTACACGTCCAGGCCCAGATACCCGATCTGCCCGCTTTTGAGACCGTCGATTACCGCATTGGAATCGATCAGCGGTCCCCGGCTGGTGTTGATGATGGTCACCCCGCTCTTCATAGAGCGAATCGCGTAGTCGTTTATGATGTGATAAGTTTCATGGGTCAGCGGACAGTGCAGGCTGATAATGTCCGACTGCTCGTACAGCTGTTGAAGCTCCACGTACTCAACGCCCAGTTCTTTCAGATCATCATTCGGATACTTGTCGTAAGCCAGGATCCGGGTGCCGAAGCCTTTGATGATCCCGGCGAATATCTGACCGATCTTCCCGGTGCCGATGATGCCCACTGTTTTGCCGTGGATATCGAAGCCGAGCAGCCCGTCCAGGCTGAAATTGCCTTCCCGGATCCGGTTGTACGCCCGGTGATAGCGTCGGTTCAGCGACATCAGCAGACCCATGGCGTGCTCCGCTACCGCATAGGGGCTGTATGCCGGAACCCGCACCACGGCGATTCCCAGCTCATGCGCGGTCTTGATATCCACGTTGTTGAAACCCGCGCAGCGCATGGCGATGATCTTCACCCCCAGCTCCGCCAGGGCCCTGACCACCGGGCCGTCCAGGACATCGTTTACAAACGCGCAGACCGCGTCATGCCCCGAGGCCAGGCTGACGGTGTGGATATCGAGTTTCGGTTCCAGATAATTAAGTTCGATGCCGCTGTCAGCGGCGGCCCGGTCGAATGATTGCCGGACCCAGTTTTTCGTGCTGAATACTGCCAGTTTCATATATTTTTCTCCTGCGTTCCGCCGGAGCGGATGCGCCGGCGGGAGGGGGTATCGTTCATACGATTTGATGAGCATTTAACTCATCTACCAGGAGTATCAGAAATTCAGGCCCGCCCGTCCAGTGTTTGAAGCGCCTTTTAGATATTTTTTTATAGATATTTAATTATTTTATAAAGTTAGGATGTTTTCTTGAACGCCATTTGCTTAAAGCGGTAAATTGTGTAATAGTTCTATCGAAATATTGCGCGAGAGCGAGCAGTGGAGATGTGCGAATGGAAAAAAAACGAGTAGTCATAACCGGAACCGGCGCCTTGAGCCCCCTTGGAAACAGCGCTGCCGAGAGTTGGGATAAGGTAAAGCGGGGCATCAGCG
>CAWZYW010000565.1:0-2378 GCA_963966255.1 uncultured Salinispira sp.
CTGTGCCGCATACCCGTCATACCCCGTCCGGCGCCCCGGCGTTTGATCTCGAACACCGCGGCGATGATCCGCTGCCTTTCGCCCTGAGACATATCGCTGCTCTCGATGTCGCCGATGGTCCGCTGGAGGACCTTATTCAGGTAAGACCCGCTCTGCAGCAATCTGGAGGGGGTGGATACTTTCTGATCGCGAATCGCCCGCTGCAGCAGCTGGATATGATGATTCTCCAGACCGATGCTTTTTGCGGTCCGCCGGAACCCGGCTTTGTTATAGCTGCCCCGGCTGGTGCTGCTTGTCCCGGGCGAGCGTCTGGCGCTGAGAAAGATCAATAGAATAAATGCGCCGAAAATAATGCCGGTGATTATGATGGATGTGTCGTCGGCTTTTGCGATAAATTGCAGCAGCATCGGATTCATGGTGCCTCCAGCTTTATTGAGCCGATCCCTTCAATCAGATGCTCAAGGCTCTCACGCAGATCATACTCAAGAAGATCCGCAAGGAGCACCTGGTCCTGATCTGCCATGGTTTTATTCATTTCAGACACCACCGATCCCAGGGAATTTACCCTCGAACGCAGATCATCATCCACGGTTCCGGGAATCTCCATGGAGACGTTGTCCAGTACCCGGATCAGCTTTCCGGTCATTTCGGAAAGTCGAAACATAAGGTTATATGCGTCCCGTTCCCTGCCGGTTTGCAGGGAAATTCCCGCTTCTTCCAGTTCCGGAAGCAGTGCTGTGAGACTTGCGGAGATACTCGATAACTCGGCGAGGGGCTCGCTGGCCTCCCGGAGGCGATCAAGCAGAAGCACCCTCAGCTGTTCGATACGGGAGCGGAAACTGTTCAGTTTCCCGGCGTCAGGCATTCCGGGGTTTTCCGGTGAACCGGGATCCACCGCCGTCGCAGCCCGATCGAGTTCGACGAAATCCTCCGCGAAAGATTCCCTTGCGATACTCATCAGCCCGGGAAGGGCCTGGCGCACACCGGGATATTCGGCGATTGCCGAAGCGAAAGACTGCCCCAGTTCTTCACCGCCGGCGCTGCGGTCGATGATCTGTATCAGCAGATTAATATAATCGATGGTGGTCATGAGCTGGGTTACCCGCAGCGCATTCAGGGAGCCTACCCGGAGAACGAAATCCCCCACCTCTGCGATGGGAGTCTTTCCCCAGGTGTCCCGCTCGCTGATCTCCCTCTCATCTCCGTCGATGGTAACCGAAAGCGGGTGAAGCCCGCCCTGATTCATCCAGCCGCTCAGGGAGTCGAAGACCTCCGCGAGAGTTTTTTCCTGTTCAAGCGTTACATCCAGTTGTTCGTCGTTGAGAAAAATCCGCACGGCGTTCCCCCCGGGTTCGTTTCTTACACTATCGGCACATATTTGCATGATTTGAGATAAATTGGAAGCTTGGATTATCGGTGCCGCAGGGCGGGACTTTAGTTGTTATTGTTGTTGTTATTAAAATTCTGCAGCCCCTGTGACTGCTGCTCCAAATTATTGATCGCCGCTTCCATGGTACCGAACTGCCGGCGCTGCTCGGCTTTGAAATCCTCAAGATACTCTTCGTAATCGCTGATATCGTCGGTGGTCTCGCTTATCAGGCCGTCATAGCGGCTGGTTCGGTTGGCGACAATACCTCCGATCTGTACATAGGGATTCACGAAATTATCCACCGCGAATGCAGCACCCTGGTCGATGACCAGGTCGCCGTCGGTATCGACTCCAAACAGTTCCTTCACCGCGAGGAAATTATCTGCCAGGGCCTGATCAAGGACATCCTCATTGATTTCCAGGTAGCCCCTGAGCCGGCTGATATTGACGCCGCTGCTGCCGCCGGAGGCATTGGTGCTGATGCCGATTTGGGCGAGGAGTGAGACATCGTTCCCGGCACGGGTTTCGTAGGGGCTCATGGCGATGGTCTGCAGCCTGCTTTTCAGGGTATTGAGCGTAATATCCCCCTGGAACATCCCCAGCCGTTCAGTATAGGTTTCCCGCTCTTCATCGGAAAAATACTGAATTTCATCAATTATGGTCGGATCGGTGCGGGTCAGGATGTTCACATCCCGGATGATCTGGTTGTAGCGGGCCACATATTCGATGAGGGAGTCTTTGACCAGATCCCGATCGGGTTCTACGGTGACCTCGATATCCTCTTCTGATTCCCTACGCAATTCCAGGGTAACCCCGGGTATGACGTCATCGATGGAATTGGTCTCCCGCTCTATGCGGATCCCCTCGACTTCGATCAGGGCGTCCCTGGCGGAACTGACGGCATTTTTCGGCCGGAGGTCTCCCCTGGCATCGGGATCGACTACTTCAATATTTCGGATATACAGGTCTCTGAGGGTGTTCGGATTGGTGATATTGATCGCGTCCAGCC
>CAWZYW010000566.1:0-2378 GCA_963966255.1 uncultured Salinispira sp.
CCCCCGACCCCCGCCAGCAACCCGGAGGTCGCGGGGGGCAAAATCCCGGTTTTTTTAAACAGCACCGCCGATTCGCGGAGGATCTGCCTGGCTTTATCGTGGTGCGCCTGCTCGTCATATTGGAACTCGTCCTCCAGGGAGGATGATGTTTTGAGTATCACGCTGAGCATCCGGGCAATCGCCGCATCCAGAACCGCCAGATCGAGTTCACCTTCATCGACGGCTTTGATTATCAGGCGGGTGTTGTCCGGTGCGGGTCCTGGCATCTCCAGTTCCTGCCCGGCCTTCAGTCCCTGGACCCGGTCATTCTCGGCGCCCCAGTCGGTGACCACGAATCCTTCGTGGCCCCATTCGTTTTTGAGAATTTCCGTAAGTAGCTGCGAGTGCTCCGAGCAGAACTCCCCGTTGAGACGGTTGTAGGCGTTCATCACTGTATCTGGTTTGCCCTCTTTCACGGCAATCTCGAATCCCGCCAGATAAATTTCCCGGAGTGCGCGATCATCCACCAGGGTGTCGATGGACATACGACGCTTCTCCTGGTTGTTCGCAGCGAAGTGCTTGAGGCTAGTACCGATGCCCCGGCTCTGAACGCCCCGGATCATGGCGGCGGCCAATTTCCCGCTGAGGAAGGGATCCTCGGAAAAATACTCGAAGTTGCGGCCGCACAGGGGTGAGCGCTTGACATTGGCCCCCGGTCCGAGGAGTATCGCCACCTTTTCCTGGCGGCATTCGTCGCCCAGGTGCTCGCCCATCTCCTGAAGCAGGGCTTCATCCCAACTGGAGGCTGCGGCGGACGCGGTGGGAAAACAGACCGCAGGAACCGAGTCCGCCAGGCCCGCGTGGTCCGCCGTACCGGTCTGTTTCCGCAGACCATGGGGACCGTCGGTCACCATGATCGACGGGATACCCAGCTCCTCAAAGCCTTCGAGATGCCAGAAATCCTTGCCGGAGCACATCCGCGCTTTCTGTTCCAGGGTCATCCGTGAGATGATTTCTTGAATATCCGTATGATTTTTGTTCATGCTTTAGCCATCCGATGCATTTCTTCCGTAGCGATGAGGATCTTGGTCACCACGTTCTGTTTATTCAGGGGATAAAGGTACCAGGTTTCAGACATCGTGGATATTTCGAAACAATCACCCTTTCCGAAATAGTCGAATTCGATGTGGCAGGAATACATTGATTGGGGAGTTTTTCTGACGGTATCGGGAAAATATGCCGGATCCCCTTTGAGGGTAAATCCCCTCAGATCGTGAGTGACCCGGGCGGTTTTCAGATTGTAGTAGCCCCTGCTGTTGGCCAATGATTCCACGCGGACTTCATCTTCGAAATGATACTTCCCCGAGGACAGCTCTTCCCGTACGGTCTTAACCTGATAATCGTACCAGTCCGGCGGGTGGGGAAATTCGGTTTCTCCGGTTTCCGCCTGAAGCTGTCCGAGACTCCCCATGGTCCAGCGTTTACCGCAGGCCCGGCATTCGAGGCCGCTTCCGGCGGATGTCATGCTGAAATCAGTTTCGCAAGCCGGGCAGCGGTATAGGACCCGATGAAGACCCTCGGCGCGAAACGGGGAGTTGATATGGATTCCATTATCTTTTTGCCATTGGTAGTCATCGTAGTGAAACGCTTCTTTCAGCCGTTCTTTGATTGCTGATACTTGCATCCGTTCGAGATCTTCTCGGGTGAAGAGATTCCAGATTCTGGCCTCTATGGGATTGCCCCGACGCTTCAGATTCCAGACCGGTGAGTCCAGAAAATTCCCGTTCATCCGCAGCATTACCACCGGCACACGGGTGGATTTTAAGAGTTTCGCCAGCGAATCCGGAAGCCTCGCTTCAGTTCCGATGAGGGAGTAGCGACCTTCGGGGTAGATGGTGAGAACGTCGCCGTTCCTATGGATGATATGATGCATGTGGCGGATCAGATGGATATCCGAGGTCAGACGTCGCTTCATAATTCCACCGGCGAATCGCAAAAGATTTTCTCTGCCGATAAAGCCGTCTATGGCGACCACGTAATTCGACCGTCGGGGAAACAAGGCGGCGGTTGCCACCTTGAAATCCAGAAACGCCATGTGATTGCTCAGGAGAATAAACGGACCGCGCAAATCCAGACCGCTGTCCCGATGGATTTTTAACTGATGGGACCATACATCGGGAAAACTCAGGAGCCAGGTTACCGGGCGCAGCACATGCCACTGCCGGTGCGGGGGCTTTTTCATATCGAATCGCCTGAGGAACTGATATTCTTCGGGGCTGGTGTTGTGCAGGACCGCTCGGTATTCCATTGGCCCTCCTTGGAGCAGGTTATACTTCTCTAATTGGGGCCTCCTGAAAAAACCTTAACCCTATACATATAAATGAAATATTGCTAGAATT
>CAWZYW010000567.1:0-2377 GCA_963966255.1 uncultured Salinispira sp.
AACCAGCGCGAACAGGAACAGACCCTCGGCAGCCAGCTCACCGTTTTCTACAGTCAAATCCGCCCCCAAATAAACAACGAAAACTATCCCCAGGCTGAAGAGACCCTCCAGCTCCTGCGGAATTTCCTCAACTCCCAGCAGTTCCTGGCCGTCGAAAGTCTGGCGCAGCGCCGGGATACCGAAGTATTTATCGCCAACGCCCTGTCCCAGCTGATCACCACCAGCCAGCGCCGCAGCGCCGAGACCGCATCTCTTGCCCAGACCGCGTCGCTGGTGACGGAAATCCGGGAGATCGTAGGCCAGGCCAACGACCTTTCCACCGGAGGCCAGCGGGAGCAGGCCCTGGAGCTGTATCGGGAAGCCATCGAACTGGTTCCCGAGATATCCACGGCATATCAGGCGGTGCTCAGCGAAGAAAACCGGAGCCTTCAATCTGATCTGGAGACCCAGGTCGGCCAGGCCGAAGCAGCCATCGCCCAGGAGCTTGAGGCCGAATACGCCGCTCAGCTGTCCGAACTGGAGACCCGCCTCAGCGAGGAAATCCAGGCTTTGGAGACCGAGCTCAGCTCACGTGACCAGACCATCGCCCGGCGGGATGCCGCCATAACATCCCGGGACGGAGAAATAGCCGGATTAAACGCCGATATCGACGACTTGAACGAAGAAATCGCCGCGCTTCAGGCGGATATTGCCCAGCGGGATGAAACCCTGGCCAATAACCAGGGCCGGCTTGCGGAAATCCAGGAGAACCTGGGCGAAGAAGCCGCCGGCCTGCTGGAGCAGCTTGATGCATCCCTGCTCCGGCTGGAAGGCATCCGCAGCGACCTCGGCGTGAACAGCGATGAAGAAATCGAAGGCGCCATTGAATCACTCCAGGCCGACCGCCAGCGCCTGGCTGACATCCGGCAGCAGCTGGATGTTGAAGGAAACCTTGACATCATCCCCGCAATTGAGCAGATCCAGCAGGACAATGCCCGCATCGCCGTACTGGAACAGACTGCCAACCGCCTTGAGGCTATCGAGGATGATCTGGCCGAGCTGGGCATTGAAGCAGAAGAAGCCGCTGAAACGATACGGCAGCTGCAGCTGGTCGCGGCCAACGAGCGGGGCGCCCTGGAAGCCTTTTTCCAATCCCTGGACCCCTACCGCCTGCGCTATGACCTGATCCCCGCCCGGGAGGAAGCTTCAAACCTGGACAGCGATGCAATCCTGACCCGTGCCGGAGAACTGGTGCAGGCCCAGGCCGAGAGAATCGCCCTGTTCGAGCAGGACCCCGAAGCCGTAGCCTTGAGTTCGGCTCAGCTCGACGAACTGGAGCAGCAACTGGAGAGCCTGAACAATGACCTGGAACGGGGCAGAGCGCTACTGGCCCGCCGGGACCAGACCATCAGCGACCTGGAAAGCCAAATTGCCGATCTTGAAAATGAAATCGACAGCCTGGATGCCCAGCTGACATCCACCATAGATGCCGCAGCACAGAGCCGGCAGGAAAACCTGCAGCAAATTCGGGAGCTGACCGGCGAAAAAAGCGATCTGACGGCCGAATTAAATGAGCGCACTGACCAGTTGGAAGCCGCCGTAGCCCGCTACACCGCCCTGACCGATGCGTATCGGGACTACCGTATCGCCGAAAACCGGGCGATAAATACGGCAGCCAGCGAGGCGGACCGCTTCCTGCTGGGCAAGACTGCCCTTGACCGCTTCCTGGTGGACGAGGCCGTCCAGGCAGCCTTCCCGGGGCTCATCGACCGCATCAAGGCATATGACCAGGCCTTTCAGCGGGCCGGGCAGGAGACCATTGTGTACGCCATGGCCGAAGAAATCTACGCGGTGTACAGCTATGGAACCGCCAATGCCCGGCTCAATTATATTGATGAGCAGATCGCCGCCACCGACGACCCTGCGATGATTGAATTCTTCGGGAATCTGCGCCGGATTATTCTGGAAGAGTGAACTTGTATTTCCGCTTCACCGAGACCGGACATTCGAACGAAGCGTTTCCCGATCAGTACCCCGCAATATCCAGGAATTCAGCGGTGGGCATGGAGTAGGCATCCGATTGCACCGTGACGAATGAATCGTCGAATTCTCCCCCGTAAAATTCGCTGTAGTAGAGGCCGGTAAAACTTACCCGATACTCCCCGGTGGTAGAATCCCGGTATTCCCTCAGGAAGCGGATCGTACCGGGATTAAACCGTTTGCGGCGCCGGTCGCCTTCGCGGTAGAGAATCAACCCGTTATCAAAGGCTTCCCGGAAAACCAGCGTGCCGTCGTGGAGCACTCCCAGCAGGACTCCGTAAATGGGTCCCTGATTATCGGCGATGATGGACGCGCTGGCATCGGCGATGCGGTCGGCAGCCAGGGCCTGACCCCTGTC
>CAWZYW010000568.1:0-2376 GCA_963966255.1 uncultured Salinispira sp.
AGGGCAAAGGGTCAGGGGGCCCGGGGGCGAACTCAGCTTCCATGACATCGCCCGGGACAGCCAGAGCGGCGAGGGGCGGGGCCAGCTGGTGGCCAGCGCCAGTTTCACCACCGGAGATTTCTCGTTCCCCTACGGCGCCCACTTCGTTCAGGTGGCGGTAAACACCCGCACCGGCCGGGTCGACGTGCAGAAATACTACGCCCTGCAGGATTGCGGCATGCCCATCAATCCCGAGTACGCACTGGGGCAGATCTACGGCGGCGTGGTTAAATCCATGGGCCACGCCCTCTACGAAGAAATGAAGTTCGATGAGAAAGGCCGCTGTCTGACCACCGATCTGAGAAGTTACGGCGTGCCGATGATCGGCGACATCCCCGGGGAATTCGAAGCCATCCTGGTGCAGACCGATGATCCCTACGGACCCTTCGGAGCCAAATCCATCGCCGAAATTTCGGTGAACGGGGCGGCCCCGGCCATCGCCAACGCGATCTACGACGCCGTGGGCGTGTGGATGCGCAGCTGGCCATTCAGCCCCGAGAAAATTCTCAAAGCGCTGGGAAAGATCCCGGTCTAGACGGGAAAACCCGGGAATATGCCGGCGGGCGACGCAGGAGAACAGAACATGAGCAGCAGTCAAAACCCATCCATCGAAAGCATCATCAGCCGCCTGGCGTCGACCGGAGCCACCGGCCTGTACCGCAAGGATTTCCTCCTCACCTGGGAAAAATCCCAGGCTGACCTGGAGGCGCTGTTTCTCTGCGCCGACGCGCTGAAGGCCCTGAGGGACGCGAACATCAGCAGCCGGGTATTTGACTCGGGACTGGCCATCAGCCAGTTCCGGGACAACAGCACCCGCACCCGGTTCAGCTACGCCAGCGCCGCCAATCTGCTGGGCCTGGAAGTCCAGGACCTGGACGAGGGAAAAAGCCAGATCGCCCACGGCGAGACGGTGAGGGAAACGGCCAATATGATCTCCTTCCTGGCTGACGCCATCGGCATCCGCGACGACATGTACATCGGCAGGGGAAACGCTTATATGCGCGAAGTGGCCCGGGCACTGGACGAGGGCTTCGCCGACGGGGTGCTTCCCCGCCGTCCGGCTATCGTAAACCTCCAGTGCGACATCGATCATCCCACCCAGACCATGTCCGACGCCCTGCACCTGCGCCATGAGCTCGGCGAACTGAAGGGGAAGAAGCTTGCCATGACCTGGGCCTACAGCCCCAGTTACGGCAAGCCGCTGTCGGTACCCCAGGGGGTGGCGGGCCTCATGACCCGATTCGGCATGGACGTGGTGCTGGCACACCCGCCGGGTTACGAGATTATGCCCGAAGTCGCCCAGCGGGCGGCCCGTCAGGCCGAGGCCTCCGGCGGGAGCTTTAGCATCAGCAATTCGATGGATGAGGCCTTCGAAGGCGCCCATGTGGTATATCCCAAGAGCTGGGCCCCCTTCGCCGCCATGGAGGAGCGAACGAAGCTCTTCGGCGAAGGAGACATGGAGGGCATCAAGGCCCTGGAAGGCCGGCTTCTTGAGCAGAACAAAGAGCATACCGACTGGGAGTGCGACGAGGCGAAGATGGCGAAGACCGAAGACGCCCTGTACCTCCACTGCCTTCCTGCGGACATTACCGGGGTGAGCTGTTCCCAGGGCGAGGTGTCCGCTTCGGTGTTCGACAAGTTCCGAGTTCCCCTGTACCGCCAGGCGGGATACAAGCCCTACATTATCGCCGCCATGCTTTTCACCTCCCTGTTCGAGGATCCGGCGGGGAAGCTTCGGGACTTATTGGAGAATCCGGCGGCGCGGATGCGCTGAACCCCGGCGATTCCAGAATAACCGGCATAGAATATCAGTACTTAAGAGTGTAAGCTCATGGACATGAATCTCAAGGTCAACGCCGCCGACGCGGAACTGGCATTTTCGAGGCAATTGCGCAGAGGACGGAGAATGAGCCGGGGTATTTCCCGGGTCATCTACGGGGACCAGAGCGTTCTCGCCTTGGCAGAGCTCACCGACATCTACAAGCCCCGCGGGGAAAACCGGGAAGCCGACCGGGATATATCCGTGCGTTCGGTAATCGGCAGCGAAGACCGCAGTACCGATTTCGTGGAAGGGTTTCTCCCCACCCATCAGTGGATGAAAAAGCGGTGGATCACCGTATGGACCCTCCTTCGTTCCGGTGAACTCAGCGAACCGATCCTCGTTATCGAATATGCCGGTTTGTATTTCATCCGGGATGGACACCACCGGTTATCGGCTGCCCGGGCTCTCGGCCAGGCGATCATCAGCCGGCGAATCACCCGGCTGTGAGCTCCGTTCTGTCATGAGGACAATTTCCGCCGGGGCGTCTGGAGGTAATTCCGGCGGCTGGAGGATCT
>CAWZYW010000569.1:0-2364 GCA_963966255.1 uncultured Salinispira sp.
CTCTATATTCCCCGGAAAGACGGCGAACCTCTGGGATGGGTGGAAAAGAACGGAATCCGCGACCGGCTTCGTCGGAGGAATGAAGAAATTCGAAACAGGAAGGCCTGCGGGGAGTCAGTCGCCGAGCTTGCCGAATGCTACCACCTGTCGGTGGACAGCATTCGAAAAATACTCATGCGCTGATACCCAAAGCAAACGATTCCCCGGCCGTTATTGCAGGCCGGGGTCTTTTCGCTCAGTCAGAATGTAGGTGAGGAAGTCCAAAGCGAGGCCGTCGATTTCCCGCAAACCGCCTACATTCGTAAGGATAGCCAGTCCGGCTCGGGCTTCGGGAGCGAAGCCCAGGAAACTGGATGCGCCGGCGGTTCCGCCATTGTGCCAGATAATTACGTCATCCCCCCGAAGACTTCGTATCCAGCCAAGACCCATATCGTATGGCCAGTCGGACTCGCCCCGCTGGGATACATAGCTTTCCCTCAGGGCCTTGGCGAGACGCTCCGGGCTTTCGACAGAGGATGAGGCACGCAGGGCGGCAGAGAGAAATGCCGCCGCGTCCTCAATGCTGCCACGCACCGCTCCGGCGGGAGCCATGGCATCGAAGCGAAACTCGTTCGACGGCCGGCCCCTCCGGTCGAGGGGAACCGCGACCTCGCCGGGGACCCAGCGGTCCACCGCGGCGCTGTTCATCCCGGCGGGAGCGAAGATCCGTTCTTCCATGAGAAGCCCGTAGCTCGAACCGGTCTGCAGTTCCGCAAGGTAGCCCAGGACCGCATAGCCGTAATTGGAATAGCGCCAGCGTTCTGTGCCGCCGGGCCGGGTGCGCCGGATGCCCTCACTAAGCCGATCGCGGGTGTAACCCCGGAACGGATCGCCGGCCCTGCCGCTGAGCCAGAGAAGGGCCGGATTCAAATTCGGCGGGAAGGCCGGCATGCCGGCGCTATGGGTAAGCAGGCTGCGGGCGGTCACTGTGTCCCATGCCCTGCTCAGGTCATCGCCGGTGAAATATGAACTGAACGATGCATCCAGATCAATGAGCCCCTCGCCGGCGAGATCGGCGATGAGTACCGCGGTCATGACTTTGGTCACCGAGGCGAACTCGAAACCGGTTGAGCGATCCGTTCCCGGATCGCCGGCAAACGCATAGGTCGCCCCGGAGTCATCGACGAAGACCATCGCCGCAGATGCCGGGCTGGATGGCAGGACTTCCTCAATCGAAGCGACGAGTCCCGCCAGCCCGGATTCTTTATCGGAAACCGATGCGGGTGCTGGGATGGGGTCGCTGTTACTCGCGCAGGCGGGAACGAGCAGTAAAGCCAGCGCAAGCACAAACATAGAAGGTGAATATTTCAATAATGCACCGCGACGGTTTACCAGAATCGAACTTGCCGCTATCTTCCCTGTCGAACCGTTCAGCGAATGCGTCTGTATACTTTCTCTCATCAGACTGGCAATATACTATAAAAATTGATGTTGAGCTCCAGCCATCGGGTGGGGGGACGCTTCCGCATGCAAAACTACTGCGGCGCTCCGGAATTAACCACGGAGATAACCACATTCCCCCGCTTCCGGCCGCGGTCCACATAGCGATGGGCTTCCCGGATCTCATCGAGGGGATAGATCCGGTCGATGGTCGGTCGGAAGGTTCCGGCCTCCATCAGTTCCCGTAAAAGTTCCAGGTCTTTCTTCTTTTCCACAGCGGGCCGCAGTCCGGTGGCGGCGATTTTCGCCCGCTTCCCCCCGAACACTGCGCTGACCAGAACCGACCACAGGATGCCCAGATTCATCCCCGCTTCGAGGAACCGGCCTTCGTGAACTAGGAACCTTCGGAAGCGGCGGAAAGAAATTTTGCCCACAGCATCGAAGATGACGTCGTAGGTGCCGAGACTTTCGGGAAAATCCGCTGCCGCGTAATCCACCGCTTCATCGGCTCCAAGGGAGCGTACGAAATCCAGGTTCCGTGCGCTGCATACCGCCGTCACTTCCGCTCCGAAGTATCTGGCGATCTGAACGGCGGCGGAGCCGACGCTCCCCGACGCACCGTTGATCAGGATGCGCTGCCCTTTTTTAAGCCCTCCCACATCCCTGAGGAAGGGCATAGCGGTGAGGAATCCGTCCACCGATCCGGCTGCTTCCGCCGGGCTCAGCCCCATGGGCATTCGGGTAATCGCCTCATCTTCCGAGATCAGCAGGTATTCGGCTGCCGCGCCGAATTTCGGGCCGGCGCTGCCGAAGATCATATCCCCAGTGCGATACCGCGTCACCCCCTCCCCGATCTCAATCACTTCCCCGGCCACCTCCTCCCCGAGGGTTTCATTTTTCGGCTTTCGAAATCCGGTGAAAAGCCGGGAGAAATACGGCTTGCCC
>CAWZYW010000570.1:0-2362 GCA_963966255.1 uncultured Salinispira sp.
GGATCGGATATCAGAAAAACTGAAATTCGCCAGGTGGACCCGTCGTCCCAATGATTCGAGTTCAAAGGCTATCGGTAAGCCGCAGAACAGGTCGAATCCACCGCCCATCCCGGCGATCAGCAGATTATCGCATTCCAGAAGTCGTTCGATAACGGGAATATTCAGTTTAGCCACGGGGAAGTACCGCTGAAATATCAGCGCACCCCCAGGGTTTGACTGAACGCTTCCAGTGCGCCGTCGAGTTCGCCGCTGCCCAGAACCTGTTTGGTGAGCACCTTTCCGAGCTGAACTCCTTCCTGGTCGAAACTGTTCACGTTCCAGGTCAGTCCCTGAAACATCACTTTGTTTTCGAAATGTGCCAGCAGGGCACCGAGGACCCGGGGGGTCAGGCGCTGCGCGTACAGCAGGCTCGAGGGTCGCTCGCCGGGAAAGTTCTTGTTCGGATTGTCGCTGGGGCTGCCTTTTGCGAAGGCGATAATCTGGGCCGCCAGGTTGGCGTTGAGTTTCTGCTGACTGGTTGAGCCCTGGAAGTCCACATCCAGGCCATCCTGGCTTTCAACGAAACCGATAAACTGAAGGGGAATGATATCGGTACCCTGATGGAGCAGCTGGTAGAAGCTGTGCTGTCCGTTGGTACCGGGTTCACCGAAGATCACCGGTCCGGTGGGATAGGCGACGGGCTCGGCATCGCGATTCACTTGTTTGCCGTTGCTTTCCATATCCATCTGCTGCAAATGGGCCGGGAAACGACTCATTGCCTGGGAATAGGGCAACACCGCCGTTGAAGGATACCCCTGGAAATTCCGCTCCCATATGCCGATCATGGCGTCCATCAGCGATGGGTTTTTCCTGATGTCGGTTTCCATTGCTGACCGGTCTGCGGCATGGGCTCCGTCCAGAAGGTCCTGGAAAGCGTCGGCGCCGAACGCCAGGCTGAGAACCGCTCCGCCCACAGCCGAGGTGGAGGAATATCGTCTGCCGATGAAGTCATCGATGAAAAACGAAGCCAGGTATTCTTCGCTCTTTGCCAGGGGGCTGGTTTCGCTGGTAACGCAGATGATGTGCTTCTTCGGCGAAGCGACTCCCGCGGACGCCAGGCTGGAAAGAACCAGGGCCTCGTTGGTCAGGGTTTCCTGGGTGGTTCCGCTCTTGGATACCAGGATAAAAAGGGTCCGGGCCGGTTCTATGCGACGGAGGACCTCAGCTGCGTCGTCGGGATCTACATTGGAAATGAAGTGTGCCGCCATCTTCGCTTTGCGGCCGCGGCTGCCCGAGGCGGAAGCGCCGTTGCCGGAAGCCTGTATATAATTGAGCAATGCCAGATACAGGGCCCGGGGGCCCAAGTCTGAACCGCCAATGCCGACCTGAACCACTGTATCGAAGGGTTTGCCGTCGGACGCGGTGATGGTACCGCTGTGAACCGCCTCGGCGAAATCGGCAATGCGCTGTTGCTGTTCGGCATAAAAAGCGCCGAGGTCCTTGCCTTCATGTACCACGGGACTGAGAAGCTGGCCCCGGGTGAGGTGGTGCAGCACCCGGCGATTCTCGCCGGTATTCATGTAGGCTCCGGCGGCCAATTCCCGGTATTTGGCGATAAGCTGCTGTTCTTCCGCCAGGGTGGCCAGCGCGTCGACGATGTCGTCGGTCACCTGTTTGGCGGCGTAATTGTACTGCAGAGCTTCGCCGTTCCCCAGATCGATTCCGGCTTGCATTGATTTCACCCGGTCGGCGGTGAGCACATCTGCCAAAACCGGAGCGGATAGTTTTTTCAGGCGCTCGAAAGCGCCGGTTTTGTCGAAATCTTTGTAGTTGATATCTGCCATGGGATCTCCTGTGGATCGAAGAATAGTAAATCTTTTGCCTTTTATCCAGTCGAACCTGCAGGTCATACCGCCGGCGAATGTTCTGATCACCCGGTGCCGGGGCGGGTGACGAGCTGTGAAACCCGGACCGGGCCGTTAAGTATGAATATTTATGGAAAATCAGCGTATTTTTTTACAAATTCTCATGACCTAGCTTTACATAAAAGAAGGTCTTGGCTATATTTACTACGTAATTGTAATATAGAAAGCACAAGGCTACACAAAAGGAGTTTTTATGTCAGCCAAAGCCATTCTTGAAATGATTAAGAAAGAGGGGATCGAGTATCTTGATCTTCAGTTCGGCGATATGTTCGGTATGCTCCAGCACACCACCTTCGTCGCAAAGAACATGGATGAGGATCAGCTTACCGACGGTATCCCCTTCGACGGTTCCAGTATTCGGGCCTGGAAGAGCATCGATAAGTCCGACATGGTATTCAAGCCGGACCTGAGCTCGGCATTCGTGGATCCCTTCCGGGACAGAAAAACTCTGGTAATTT
>CAWZYW010000571.1:0-2356 GCA_963966255.1 uncultured Salinispira sp.
GTCCTGGCGCCAGGCCCGCTGGAGTTCTGCCTTTAACAGCCGGGCGATCAGCGGTGAAAACACGATACCCATGGCCAGCATGACCTGAACCAGCCCGTAACCGAATACCGCGACGATGGCAACTGCAAGCAATATGGTCGGGATGGCCAGAAGGCCATCCATCAGCAGCATGAGGGAAGACTCGAGCCAGCGGGGTCCGAAGGCCGCCGGCAGCGCCACGGCGAACCCGATGAGCAGGGCCACCGAACAGCTCACCAGCCCGACGACCAGGGCTGAACGTCCGCCGTAGACCAGGCGGGATAACACGTCCCGGCCGAGGCTGTCGGTACCCAGGAGATGCCCGGCGCTGAACGGCGGCGAAAAACGGGAATCCAGGTCCTGTGATGCCGGATCCGCAGGGGCCAGCAGCGCCGGGAAGGCGGCGCTGATCAGAAGCATGACCAGCACCGCCGCGGAGAATGTTCGCAGCGCCCCGCTCTTAGTTCTCTTCATTGCGGGTGACACCTCGGAAATCAAAGGTATCCAGATTCGGGGTCATAATAAAACCGTCGATATCCGAGCGCATGGCGATCCGCCGCTGGGGCGATCCGACGAACACAAAGGGCACGTTCTCTGCGAAGATGCGCTGGACATCACGGTAAATCTCCCGCCGCCGGGGGATGGAGATGGTTCGCCTACCTTCAACGATCAGCGACGCCAGTTCGGGATTTTCATAGCGGACGTACATATCGCCGCTTCCGTATCCGATGAAGCGCCCGTCGGGATCCAGTTTTCCGGTGTGCCCGATGACCGTAAGGTCATAGTTGGCGTTTCCGTAGACATCGTCGAGCCAGGTCGACCAGTCCACCAGACGGATCTGGGCATTGATTCCCGCGTTTCGAAGCATTTCCTGATATAGTTCCCCGGCGGTAACGTGGGGGGCGAAATTCTGGGGCAGCACCAGGTCAAATACCCGATCCGGTGAATAACCTGCCTGCGAGGCCAGCTGCCGTGCAGCGGCGGGATCATAGGTATACAGATCGCTGTAATCCTCGTAGAAGCTGCTGGTTACGTCGTTAAAGGTGCCGATGACCGTGCCGCCGCCGTAGGCAACGTCCAGGGCCTGCTGTTTGTCGATTGCCCGGTTCAATGCCTGGCGCATCCGCAAATCCCCCAGGATATCGCGGCTGGTATTGATGCTCATTACCAGCACCAGCGCACTGTCGAGGGTCTCGATGCTCACCTCGCCGCTGGCTTCCAGGATGGGAACGTCCTCTTCGTTTACGATGTACAGAATATCAACCTGATCGCTGAGCAGAGCCTGGGTCTGCACCGAAGGCTCGGAAATGATCCGGAAACTTACCCCGTCGGGACCGGCATCGCTCCAGTATGCATCGTTGCGGACCAGTTCGATGTATTCATCGGCCTTCCACTCGGTCAAGCGGTAGGGACCGGTACCCACCGGTTCATTGGCGAAGTCATGTCCCGCCTCGATAAGCTCTGAGGGCAGGATGGCGGACCACCCGCTGGCCAGGGTATACAGCAGCGGGGCACTGGGTTCATTGAGAATGAGACGCACGGTAAAGTCATCTAGGACTTCCACGCTTTCGATGACCCCGAACTCCCCGGCGCTGGGCGAGGCGAACGCGGCCGACTGGAGGCGGGCGAGGCTGGCCCTTACATCCGATGAATCGAGACGGCTGCCGTCGTGAAAGCTGACATCCTTCCTGAGGTAGAAGGTGATGGAAAGGTTATCAGCGGCCACCTCCCAGCGCTCGGCAAGCGCGGGAACCAGGGCACCCCGGTCATCGGGCTCCAGGAGGGTATCGTACAGGCTCTTGGTGACCTGGAAGGTCAGGGTTTCGGTGGTTGCCTGTGGATCCAGGGTCGAAGGATTGCCGGACAGGGCCAGGCGTACCACAAATCCGTCATCTGCGGACCCTGCGGAACAGGAGACAGCGAGATAGCTGCCAACAGCAAAACGGCAAAAATCGGAAATCGCAGGAAGCGGAAGCGGAAGCGGAAGCGAGGGGAAAACGTTTTCATGACAATACTCCAGAGATACCAGTGTTTATTGAGGGTTTCGTATCCGGTCCCCGGTTTCGAGGTCCCGCAGCCAGCGGCTCTTTGCCAATCCCGAGGACATAAGCCCCCGCACAAAGGCGGTTTGCGGATTGCTCACCATCTCGTCGACCCTCCCCGATTCGATGATGCTGCCGTCATGGATTATGGCCATACGGTCGCCCATATATTCGGCAATGTCAAGATCATGGGTAATGAGCAGAAGGGTCAGGCCAAGCTCCGTCCGCAGGCGGGACAGGGGGTTCAGAATCCGGGCCTGGATCGACACATCGAGACTGGCCACCGGCTCGTCAAG
>CAWZYW010000572.1:0-2356 GCA_963966255.1 uncultured Salinispira sp.
CACCAGACCCGCACGGGTCGGAAGAGTTTTCTTCTTTGCCCCTGGCCGGGGTAGGTATCGGGGTGAAGGACAATGTCGATACCCTGGTCCTGGGCTGCAGTGCCGGCAGCCTCACCCTGAATGACCTGCCGGTTAAGCAGGATGCATTCATTGTGGAGCAATTGCGATCCGCCGGTGCCCGGGTGGTGATGAAGACCAATCTTAGCGAGTGGGCAAATTTTCGCTCGACCCGGTCCATGAGCGGCTGGAGCTCGGCAGGAGGCCAGTGCCGGAATCCCTACGTGATGGATCGCAGTCCCTGCGGATCAAGCTCGGGAAGCGCCGTCGCGGTAGCCGCGGGATACATTCCCGCAGCGGTGGGAACCGAGACCGACGGTTCGATCATCTGCCCTTCTGCGATCAATGGGATAGTCGGGATCAAACCGACCATGGGCAGGGTGAGCCGCGGCGGTATCGTTCCCATCGCCGGCAGCCAGGATACCGCCGGGCCCATGGCGAACAGCGTAGAAGATGCCGCGATTCTCCTTTCCCATATGCAGGGTGAGGATCCGGGGGATCAGGTCACCCAGGATCCCCGTCGGGATACCAGCCCGGACCTGTTCAGCGATTTTGGCATGGACGGACTTTCAGGCATCCGGCTCGGATACTATGAGGGAGGCGATGGTTTTCTCACATCGGTAAAATCTGAATTTCACAAGGCATTGAATTATTTCGAAGAGGCCGGAGCCGAATTGATCAATATCGGGAGCCTGGCATTTATGGAACAACTGCACCAGGCAGAATTCACCGTCCTGCTGTGCGAGTTTCGCGACGATATTATCAATTATTTCCAGAACTATCGGTCCAACCGGCGATTCGTCAGCCTCCACGACCTGATCGTGTACAATATGGATCACCGGGACAGCATCATGCCGTATTTCGGGCAGGAGCTGTTTTATCAGGCTTCTGAAACCCGGGGCCGGATGGATCGCAAATATGCCCCGGCCCTTGAAACCTGCCGCAAACTGGCCGACCGCGAGGGCCTGTCGCTGATGTTCAGCGAATACCGTCTCGACGCCATGTTGATGCCGAGCAACAATCCCGCATGGCTCATTGACCCGATCCTGGGTGACTACAGCACCGGAGGCAGTTCCACGCTTGCGGCGGTAAGCGGCTGGCCGTCCATCACCGTTCCGATGGCCCGGCTCTACGGTCTGCCCGTGGGGCTGAGCATCATCGGTCGCCCATGGCAGGAAGCCCGGATCATCGGCCTGGGAAGCTTCTTCGAGGCGTATTCCCGGAACCTGCCGGGGCCGGCTTTCCGCAGAACCCTGGACTTCGCAGATGTTCGCCGCTATGAGGACAGTTCGCCGATAAGCGAATCCACCGGGCCCTGAACTTCGATACCCGCCCCGATGCTTTCCTGTTCCCAGAGCAGCGCGCCGCCGGCTTCGAATAGCCGGCATGAAATGCGTCCGTTGACGGTTTCCTTTATAATCCGATCCATCTTTCCCCGAACCGGAGCCACCAGATCCGGGCCTCCGTCGCTGAGCGCCTGAATTTCCAGGCGGTAGCGGCCGCCGGCGACCACGGCATGAACCACCGGGGCATCCGGACTCCCAGACAAATTCATTTCCACAAGTCGGTGCCTCGAATACGTGGCGAAAACCATCGGCTCAGGCATGATTTCGCGGTGGTAGAGAAAGCCCAGGTGTCCGGGAAAACTTGCGCGTCCCCAGGGAATCCGTGCGAAGCTGAGCATCATCGATGCCTCGTCGGAAAAACTGTTGGCCTGCATCCACACCCAGGCATGGGGAAATGAGCGGCCCCAGTCCTTTTCGATGTACCCCCGTCCGCCCTCGGCGCTTAGTATTTCACCATCGCAGTCCAGGCTTCCGGAAAGGCCATGGTTCATCGAAACCAGTCCGTGATAGCACTCCATGGCGGGTATGTAGCTGAAGGGGCCCATAATGCCCGGCCGGTACGGGCGGGGCCGCAGCATCTGAGGGGAATCGAAGCGGATAGAACCTCGGTAGCTTCCGAGCTCACCGGATATATCGAGGTCGATACCCGACAGGGAAAACCGGTTCCCGCTTATCCGAACATCAAGGGAATCAGGCGCGATCTCAACTTCCTCCGGGGCGAAACGGATGTAGTCGCTGCCCCGGGCCGAATCGTTTATCTGAATGAAACCATGGGGATCGGAACCGAAGCTCACACCGGGTATGCATGCGATGACCCGGCCGTCTGGGAAGGCCTGCTTGAAATACCAGCCTTCGAAATACTCCCGGCGCCCAGAATCTCGCCGACGGCCTTTGAGCCTTGGGCCCTGATAAAGATGAGAACGAAACGGATGGCGCATGAAACCCCCTTGCCC
>CAWZYW010000573.1:0-2352 GCA_963966255.1 uncultured Salinispira sp.
ATATGGAGGCCGAGTAACTTTTTTCAATTTTACAGAAGAAAGGATTGCTTTATCGCTCACATGCCTTTATCTAATGTACAACGTGGCAAATCAGATTGATCTCTATAGAAAGAGTTTAAAACCCGGATCACCATTGCGCCGTATACTGATAATTGTATGACGTCAAATAATCTGGACCGCATACCGCAATTTGCCTAGCTACACTTCACTTCCAAGCAGGGCCTAAGGCCGCCGCTTCCTTCACCATAAATCCATTTGCCTTCCGGCGCAATCGAATCGTTCTGCGCTTCACCTCCATTCTGCGTTTCAGGATCTCATTCCGCTTTCCATCGTACATATCGCTGGGCGTGATATTGCCCAGCGCTTCATGGTAGCGCCGGTTGTTGTAGTATTCCACCCACTGACTAATCTTCGCTTCCAATTCTGATGGCGAGTAGTAATTGTCCAGCAAGAGAATATTCTTCAGCGACCGGTGATACCGCTCGATCTTTCCTTGAGTTTGAGGATGGTATGGCGCACCTCGAATATGATCCATCTCCAGCTCATCCAGGTAGTCAGCCAGTTCTCCTGAGACATAACATGGGCCGTTGTCGCTCAGTAGCCTCGGCCGGGGAACGATGGTCCTGGCCATCATGCCGGTATTGATGATCGCCCGGTCGATGGTGGATTTCACGTCTTCGGCGGTCATCGAGCTGCATAATTGCCAGGCGACGATCTTGCGGGAGTAGTCGTCCATGATCGTGGAGAGGTAATACATCCCCCAGCCCACAACGCGGCAATAGGTGAAGTCGGTTTGCCACATCTGGTTAATCCTCGTCGTCTTGTCCTGAAACTCGTCCTTGGCAATCTGCAAAGCGTATGCCGGGGTGGTGATGAGCCCCTGAGCCTTCAGAATCCGGTACACGCTCGATTCTGAGACGAAATAGCGTCGATCATCGGTGTACTTCACCGCAATCTCACGGGAGGATAGCTCAGGGTGTTTCAGGGATAGATCGAGAATCGCCTGACGATGTTCATCGCTGATCTGGTTCCAGACCCGCCGCGGCCGTCGCGATAGCGGCTTTAAACCGTCTAATCCATGCTCAAGGTACTGGTGATACCACAGGTAGAACGAGCTTTTTGGGATGCCGATTTTCTTCAGGGTCCGTTTCACGCCCAGGTCGGACTGCTCGACCATACGGATGATTTCGTACTTTTCGTCTGGAGAGTATTTCATATACCGCTCCAGCCTTAGTCCAAACCCTTTAGATTTTTTTTTAGCATCCGGTTGTCCATAATGACTTCGGCAACCAGTTGCTTCAGCTGTTCGTTGTCATTGCGCAGCTGCTGCACTTCAGGAGGAGTGGCTTCCCGCTGGGTATCGCCGTTCAGCCGCTTTTTGCCGGCTTCCATGAATTCCTTGCTCCACTTGTAGTACATCGTCGGGTGAATACCTTCCCGGCGGCACAGCTCGGCAATTGACGATTCTCCGCGCATCCCTTCGATTACGATGCGGATCTTCTCTTCGGCGTTGAAAACTCTTCTGGTTTTCCGTTTGATATCCCGCACTAGAGACTCCGCTGACTTCCCGTTTCCTTTTGCTGCCATGCTACACTCCTAGACTGATTCCAGTCTAAACTGTAGCTAAGCTAAATTGGGCTCGAGTCCAAAATGTGCTGAACCGAAGCACTGATAATAAGCGTGATGAAAACAAGCGAATTGGATTTTGAACGTATCTGGAATCAGTATTATGGCAGGTTGATGGTATACAGCTGGTCATTCTCGGGGATTTGCGAGGAGGAACGGGAAGAATGTGTACAGGAGATCTTTCTGAAACTGTATCAAAAACGGGATTCATATGATTCCACATGGAGTATTTCCACCTGGATATATCGCATTGCGCGTAATTATTTCATCGACCTTCAGCGAAAAAAGAGGGTGCGCAATGTTCTGTTCTTGAGAAATCTCCCGGAAGGTATGGTGGATACCATCGCTTCGAATTTAGATCGGGAAGAGGAACAGATGATTGCGAGAATGGATATCGGGCGGGCTCTGATAAACCTTCCCCCTGGTGACCGCGAGGTGCTTCATCTTCACTATGCGGAATCGATGACGGTTCATGAGATCAGTTCGGTCCTGGGAAAGCCCGAGGGGACCGTTAAGACATCGCTGCGTCGGGCACGTATTGGCATGAAATCGCAGCTGGGAGAGGCATATGGATACATACCAAAAAGATAAAAATCGCGATCAGCAATTTGAACTTGAGATTCGCCTCTGGTACCGGCAGAAGATTGCGGGGTTCCAGGAGGGTGTCCCGAAGATGCCCAATGTGCCAATGCGGGATAAAGCGAGAGCCGCTACAAGGGACCGATG
>CAWZYW010000574.1:0-2350 GCA_963966255.1 uncultured Salinispira sp.
GCATCAGATGTGTATAAGAGACAGGCGAGATACCATTGGGGATCATCACTTCCCTGTGGGGCGCGGGGCTCTTTGTGCTGATCCTGACCCGGAAAGGGGCGGCGCTGTCATGATCGTTCTCGAAGACCTTTACTTCGGCTACCGCCCGGATTCACCGGTTATCCGCGGGCTTTCAATGAACATCGAGGCGGGACAAATTCATTGCATTCTGGGCCCCAACGGCAGCGGCAAGACCACCCTTCTGCAGCTGATTCTCGGGTATCTGCAGCCAGACCGCGGCCGGGTCGTCATCGACGGCAAGAATATCCATAGTCTTTCCCCCGCGGAACGTTCCCGGCTTATGGGCTATGTACCCCAGATAAACGAGTATCCCTACAATTACCGGGTCCGTGAAGCGGTGCTCCTGGGCCGGGCTGCCGGAAAGCCGGGCTGGTTTACCCCGGGTATCGGGGATGAGCGGGCCGTCGATGCGACTCTTGAAAGACTCGACCTGCTTTCGCTGTCAGAACGACCGGTCCACAGCCTATCCGGGGGAGAACTGCAGCTGGTGAACATAGCGCGGAGCCTTATCACCAATCCCCGGATTCTCATCCTCGATGAGCCGGAAAGTCATCTGGACCCCGCCAGGGATCTGAGGCTGCATCGGATGCTCATCGAACTGGCATCCGGAGGCATCGCCATCGCTCTGACCAGCCACAACCCGCTGCTGGTATCCCATTACGCCCATGCGGTCAGCGGGCTCATCGACGGAAGCATTGGCGCATCGGGACCTCCGGGACAGGTACTGCGGCCCGAGGCGCTGAGGCGTATATACGGAATCGAATACCGCCTGATCAGCGACGGCACGTGGAGCTATCCGGTACCGGATTATCCGCGAGGGGATTAGCGCTCCGTCCGGGTCCGGGTTTTTATGGATTAATATCGATGTGCTCGAAGCGCTCCACGTCGAACAGACCCTGATCGGTGAGCTTTATCGAGGGGATCACCGGAAGGGCCAGGAACGAAAGGGTCATAAACGGATCGATGTCCCCGCTGATTCCCAAATCCCGACGGGCTTTTTCCGATAGAACAGCCAGCTTTTCACTGACTTCCGCCGCGGGCTTTTCGCTCATGAGGCCGCCCACCGGCAGGGGCAGGGTTCCCAGGACCTTGCCGCTCTTGACTATGGTGATACCGCCGCCGCAGGCCATCAGTTCTTCGGCAGCGGCCAGCATGTCCTCATCGTTGCGACCGATTACCAGCAGATTATGAGAGTCGTGGGCGATGGTGGTGGCCACCGCGCCGCTGCGTATGCCGTATCCTTCGACCAGGCCAAGTCCGATGTTCCCGGTGGCATGATGCCGCTCGATGACCGCAAGCTTGCAGATATCCACCGGATCCTCAGGCAGGAAGTTGCCGCTTGAATCGCGATGGACCCGGCGCACCGCCTGTTCGGTGATCAGGCTTCCCGGATGGATGTGAATCACCCGGGCGTGATCGTTTTTCAGCGGCAGGGCGAAGCTTTTTGCGGAAATCGATTTGATGTTCATGCTCTTGCGCCGGTACTCCGCGGCCTTTTCCCCGGAGCGGAATTTCGCCTCGCCGGATTCTGCCACCAGCTTCCCCGCGGCCCAGGTCTGAAGCACAGAGAAGTTCGCAATGTCCTCCACCACCGCCAGATCGGCGTCCCAGCCGACCCCGATGCCGCCTTTCCCCCGAAGCCCGTAGGCTTCGGCGGCGTTTATGGTGGCCATCTGTATGGCCCGTATGGCGTCCATTCCCGAGGATACCGCCCGGCGCAGGATGTGATCGATGTGCCCTTCTTTCAGGATATCTTCGCTCTGGCGGTCATCGGTGCAGAAGCTGCATCGCCGGGAATTGCCCGAGTTCACCGCGGGCAGGAGGGCGTCCAGGTTCTGGGCGGCGCTGCCCTCGCGAATGAGAATGCGCATTCCCGCCGAGAGCCGTACTGCGGCCTCCTCGGGGGTGCTGCACTCGTGGTCGGACTGAATCCCCGACGCGAGATAGGCCATGAGCTCGCTACCGCTGATCATGGGACCGTGGCCGTCGATGGGGACATTCCGGATTCCCGCAGCCTCGATCTTCGCCAGCACCTCCGGCGCGGCATTGGTCACCCCGGGATAGTCCATCACTTCTCCCAGGCCCAGGGTCCCCGGCTCATCCAGCAGCCTGGCGATGGCTTTGTCATCCAGGACTGCCCCGGCATGTTCGAAGGGGGTCGCGGGGACGCAGCTTGGGACCATGAAAAAGCAGTTCAGCGGGCTGCGCTCAGCATCCCGGATCATAAAACGGATGCCGTCTTCGCCGGCGACGTTGGCGATTTCATGGGGATCGGCGATCACCGTCGTGG
>CAWZYW010000575.1:0-2347 GCA_963966255.1 uncultured Salinispira sp.
CTCATGGTGCCCGCCAGCTGGCCGTGGCGCTCTTTCAGGATGGGGAAGATGCCGAGAACGTAGTCCAGGCTTTCCTCGATGTCGTCCCGGCCCCGGGGCGTGTTCTCGGCACCGACGGCCAGGTTCTCGTAGACGGACATGAAGGGAAAGAGTTCCCGCTCCTGGGGGACCAGGGAGATGCCCATGCGGACCCTCTCGTGAGTCGGCCGGGTGGTGACGTCCTTGAAGTCGAAGGTGATCTTGCCCTCCGTCAGGGGAACCAAGCCGAGGATCGTGTTGATCAGCGTGGTCTTACCGGCGCCATTGGGTCCGATCAGTGCCACCGATCCTCTGCCGACTACCAGGCTGATATCGTTCAGCACCTGCATTTTACCGTATCCGGCTTTAGCGTTTTTTATGGTAAGCATCAGACTGCTCCTCCCAGGTAGGCGGTTTTGACCCGTTCGTTCTGGCTCACGCTGGAGTAGGGGCCTTCGGCGATGAGTTCGCCGTTGTCCAGGACGATGACCCTGCTGGTCAGCGAGCTGATGACTCCCATGACGTGTTCCACCACCCCGACGGCCAGCCCGCGCTCCTGGGCGATCATTTTGATCAAGTCGATGGCTTCGTTGGTTTCGGTGGAGTTCAGACCGGCCATGACCTCATCGAGGAACAGGACCTTCGGATTATTGGCCAGGGCTTTGGCGATTTCCATCTTCTTGGTCTCGAGGATGTTGAGGTTGGACGTTTTCCTGTTCAGCCGTTCCAGCCCCAGATCCATGCAGAGCCGGGCGGCGGATTTGCGCGCGTCGGCGACGTTCATCTTCTGGGCGAACAGGAATCCGGTCATGACGTTCTCGAGCAGGCTCAGGTTCTCCAGGGGATGAATAAGCTGGAAGGTCCGGCTGATGCCCATGCTCGAACGGACGTGGGCGTGAACGTGGGTGATGTCTTCACCGTCCAGGAATACCCGTCCTTCGGTGGGAAGATATATTCCCGCGATGAGATTGATATAGGTGGTCTTGCCGGCGCCGTTGGGGCCGATGATGCCCAGGATTTCGCCGCTTTTCAGGCTCAGGTTCACTGAGTTGACGGCGACCAGTCCGCCGAAGCGGATGGTGAGGTTTTCGGTTCTCAGTTCGCTCATTTCGCCGCCTCCGTTTTTTCTTCAGCTGCACCGTCGAGTTCTTCGTCGCTGGGATAGACGCTGGCGTCGGCGAAGACATAACGCTTCACCAGGCCGACAATGCCCTGGGGCATGAACAGCAGGACGAGGATGATGATGATTCCGTACACCACCAGGTGGCCGTAGGGCACGAAGAGCTTGAGGTATTCGCCGACGACGCCCAGGAGCACCGATCCGACCACCGCGCCCCAGGTCCCGTACATGCCCCCCAGAAGGGTCATTGCCAGGGGAATGAGGGTGTAGTTGGCGTTGAAGCTGTTCTCCGGGCTCACGAAACCGAACAGGTGGGCGTTGGTTGCTCCCACCAGGCCCTGGATACCCGAGGTGATGGCGAAAATGATCAGCAGGTATTTATAGATGCCGATTCCGTTGGACCGGGCGACGATTTCGTTATCGTGGATGGCCGTCAGGGCGTAGTGCATCCGGCTGCGCCGAAGGTACTCCGAGGTCCCGATGGTCAGCAGGGCGATCACCACCAACAGGGCGTACGCCGCATTGGAATTTCCCTGGAAGAGCACCTGGGGTACCAGTTTGCCGTTGGGGCCGCCGGTGACCGGGGTCCAGTTATGCATAATGATCCGGAAAATCTCCCCGAGCGCCAGCGTGGTGATGGCGAAGTACATGCCCCTCAGCCTCAGGGCCACCAGGCCAATGAGGTAGGCCATGCCTGCGACGAACAGGCCGGCGATGAGGATCGCCAGGATGCCCGGGACGCCGAAATTGGCGGCGAACACCGCGCCGGCGTAGGAACCAAGGCCGAAGAACCCCGCGATACCGAAGGACAGCTGGCCGGAGCGGATCAGCATATCCCAGCTGATCGCCAGGGTCATGTAGGTCAGGACCGAACGGCCGATGATCCGGGCGTAGGGTCCGCCGAGGAACGGCAGCATTATTACCACCGCCGCGAGAACGAGGAACCCGATCTCCAGGTTGCGGTTGCGCCGGAGGGCGGCGCCGCGGCCTTCCAGGGCCGCCATGCGTACTGCGTTGTCACTCATCAGTTCCACCTCCGGAAGCTGCGCACCAGGATCACGACGATGATCAGGACGAAGAAGATCATCGGCGCCCAGCCGGCGCCGTGGGGTATGGCCATTATTGAGCTCTCAGCCACACCCAGAAGCAGGCTGGCTGCCGCCACCATCGGCAGGTTGCCGATTCCCGCCATCGCTACCAGGCAGAACG
>CAWZYW010000576.1:0-2336 GCA_963966255.1 uncultured Salinispira sp.
CCTCGGCGCCCGGGTCTTGTGCCGATATGGAGGGCCTGGCCGATGCGGTTCTGGGATTCAAGGTGTACGCGGTTTCCGGCATGGATGAAATCTGGGGCGCCCTTGACCACTGGCGTTTCGAAAAAGTGCTGGAAGCCGGTCGGGACCTGGGGCAGATCATCCTGCTCCACGCCGAGGATCGGGAATATGTGGATAACGCCAGCGAACATTACCGCATGCTCGGGGACGATCCCCGGAAGTGGTACGAAGCCCGCCCCGAGCTGGCCGAGGAGCTGGCGGTGGCATCGGCCATCCGGATCTGCGCTCTGGTCGGCGGGAATTTGCACATCGTGCACGTGGGCACCGCCGAGGCCGCGGACATGATCGCCGATGCCGACGGCTTTGGCAAGGGCGGGGGAAACGGCAGTCGATCCTGGAAGGTCACCGGCGAAACCTGCCCCCAGTATCTTGCCTTCGACCTGGGTGATTTCGAAGAGCAGGGAGCGGTGCTGAAGGTGGCTCCGCCGATCAAATCCGGCGGCAACGCCGACGGACTCTGGCGGGCCCTGGCCGACGGAGGGCTTTATTTCTGCGCTTCGGATCACGCTCCCGGAGCGCCGGGCGAAAAAGAGGCCGGTGATATCTGGTGCAACTCGGCGGGCATCGCCGGCACCGGAACCATCCTTCCCTACCTGTTCAGCGAGGGGTACGTGGCCGGGCGGCTGAGCCTGAGCCAGTTCCTGCGCGCATCAAGTGAAAACGCCGCCCGGCGCTACGGGCTGTTCGACCGAAAAGGTTCCATCGCCGAGGGCAAAGACGCCGATCTGGTCCTGGTGGACCCGGAGGCTTCCTGGGTTGTGGACCAAGCTAAATTCCTGTCCAAGGGCCGGCTTTCGCCGTTCAACCGGCGGAAGTTCGACGGGGCGATATTGCGCACCCTGGTCCGGGGAACCGAGGTCTGGAACCGGGAACGTGGCTTAATCGGAGTCCCCGGCCACGGCCGGCTGCTCAAGAGAGGAGAGTACCATGACTGATGTAATGGCGATTTACCCATTTGGCGATCTGCTGCAGCGGATCTTCGCCGAATATGCCGCCGAGGAAGGGATCTGCTCGATTCCCCGATCGTCCTGGTATATGCCCCCTGCCGGCCGGAAAGTCGCCGTGTTCGGACAGGAGCTGGAGACCCCGCTGGGCCCAGCCGCCGGACCGCATACCCAGCTGGCGGTGAATATCGTCGCCTCCTATCTCACAGGCAGCCGATTTATCGAGCTGAAGACCACCCAGATTCTGGAGTCCCTGGAAATCGCCAAGCCCTGCATCGATGCGGCCGATGAGGGCTACAACACCGAATGGTCCACCGAGCTCTCCCTTGAAACCGCATGGCAGGAGTATGCCAAGGCCTGGGTTCTGTTGCACATCCTGGAATCGGTCTTTGAGCTGAAAAGCAGTGACCTGACCCGTTCCTTTGTATTCAATCTTTCGGTTGGGTATGATCTCGAAGGCATAAAGACCGAAAAAATGCAGCAGTACATCCACCGGATGATCGATTCCTCCGATGAACCGCTGTTTCGCCGCTGGATCGATGAGGCCCGAAAGCGCTTGCCGGGCCTGCTGGAGAGCGCCGGTCTGTCTTCCCGCCCGACCGCCGTGGTCGCCGCATTGGACGGGCTTTCTGGCGAGATCTGCAGCTCAGTGACCCTGTCCACCATGCACGGTTGCCCCCCTGATGAAATCGAAGCCATAGCGACCCATATGCTCAGCGATATCGGTCTTGACTGCTACGTCAAGCTGAATCCGACCCTGCTGGGCTTCGATGATGTGCGCAGCATTCTCGATGATACGGGATATTCCTATGTCGATCTCGATCCCGAGGGCTTTGCCAGGGATCTGAGCTGGGAAGACGCCATTCCCATGATCAAGCGCCTGACTGCCCTTGCGGGAGACCGGAAGCGGCGCTTCGGGGTCAAGCTCAGCAATACCCTGGCCAATCACAATGACGGCAAAGCTCTCCCCGGGGACGAACGCTACCTCTCCGGCCGGGCCCTGTATCCCGTCACCATCGAACTGGCGGCCCGCATCGCCCAGACCTTCGACGGCGATCTGCCCATCAGCTATTCCGGGGGCATCGCCGCCTGGAATGTCCGGCAGGTCTTTGAGACCGGCATCCGGCCGGTAACCCTGGCCACCGACCTGTTGAAGCCCGGCGGGTATTTCCGCCAGCTTGAGCTGTTGCGCATCCTCGACGATGAAGCCTCCCCGGCGGCATGGGATGCCGCGAAGCCCGATGCCGCGGCCATCAGGAGGCTTGCGGACCAGGCGAGGTCGGCTCCCGAGTATCACAAGGATTACCGGAGCTC
>CAWZYW010000577.1:0-2332 GCA_963966255.1 uncultured Salinispira sp.
CTTTCCATCGCCCTTGTCGGCCTTTGCACGGCGCTGCCCGCCGTCGCCGCCGCCCCCAACCTGGTTTCCACGAGCCTGGATAATGCCCTCCCCATCGACCCAGCCGGCTCGCCGTCCCCGGGTCGCTGCTACTGGAAGCGGGTGATGGATATGAACGACCGGTCCCTGCGGGACATCGTCATCGGGCTGGGGGAGAAGAACGGGCCGCCCAGGGAGGATGGTTTCGACATTACCGCCGCCAGCGAGATCATGGCCATCCTCTGCCTGTCCTCCAGCTACGGAGAGCTCAAGGAGCGCATCGGCCGAATCCTGCTGGGCAAGCGGGCCGACGGCAGCCCCTTCCTGGTCTCGGACCTTGGAGTCCAGAACGCCGCGGCGGCCCTGTTGAAGGACGCCCTGCTCCCCAACCTGGTCCAGACCACTGAAGGCGGGCCGGCGCTGATCCACGGCGGACCCTTCGCCAACATCGCCCAGGGGGCCAACTCGGTGCTGGCTACCAATCTGGCCCTGCGCATGGGGGACATTGCGGTGACCGAAGCCGGCTTCGGCTTCGACCTGGGGGCCGAGAAGTTCTTCGACATCGTATCCCCCTACGGCGGATTCGCACCGGACATGGTGGTCCTGGTGGCCACCGCCCGGGTCCTGAAGATGCACGGCGGGGTCAACAAGAAAGAGCTGGACGCCCCGGATCCCGAAGCAGTTCGCCGGGGCGCCGAGAACCTGGTAAAGCACATCGAGAACATCGGCAAATTCGGCGTACCGGCGCTGGTAGCCATCAACGCCTTCCCCGGCGATACCCCCGAGGAACACGCCGCCATCGCCGATATCTGCGCCGACGCCGGAGCCGCGTTTGCCCTGTCCGAGCACTTCGCCAGGGGCGGCGAAGGCGCGGCGGATCTGGCGAAGAAGGCCATGGAAATCCTGGACGCAGGTGGCGGCAAAGGCGCGCCGCTGTACGACTGGAAGGCTTCGGTGGAAGAGAAAATCGAGACCGTGGCCCGGCAGATTTACGGGGCCGAGGCGGTGGATTTCACCACGGCGGCCAAACGGGACATCAAGGCCATCGTGGCCGGGGGCTATGACGGCCTGCCGGTGTGCATTGCCAAGACCCAGTCATCATTAAGCGACAATCCCCAGCTGCTGGGCCGGCCCAAGGACTTCCTGGTCACCGTCAGGCGCATCGTCATCAACGCCGGCGCGGGATTCCTGGTCCCCCTCACCGGGGACATCATGCGCATGCCCGGCCTGCCCAGGGTGCCCTCGGCCTTGAACATCGATATCGACGACGACGGGGTGATCAGCGGTCTGAGTTAGGCCCCGGGTGCGGCGGATTCAGCCGCGAGAAGCGCCACATGCCACTCGAAGCTTCCGGCGAAGGTTTCATCGCCGCTTTCATCGATGAGTCGGACGTCTATGGTGATGGTCGCCCTACCCCGGCCATTGAGTTTTTCAAGGAACGAATCGCCGGCTCCTTCGGCGAGACTGACCTGCGCCGTAAGGCTGCTCATGCCCGGTTTGCGATATTTCACCTGAGAGCGCCGGAGCAGCGCGCTGGTCTTCTTTCGGTATTCGGGAAAGGTATCGCCCAGGAACTCTCCGGCGGAAATCTCCGCGAAGGCGAACTGGGCGCTGGCATGGATGCTGCCGAAGGGATTGAGGGTATGTGAGGCGAAGGGCAGGCGCCGGACACCATCGTCGTCGGTCTCGGTCCCGAGGAATTCAAGCATATTCACGGTGCATCTCCCGATTGATGATCCCCATTCTCCGCCTTCTGCCGGGAACCCGCATCCGTCGGCCTGCGGTCACTTGCCGGCCGGTCCGCTACGAAGGTGAATCGACCGTACAGACCGCAGCCGGGCGCACCGGGGCGGCCTTCTCCGGCGAAGCGGCGGCAGTGGTCTTTGGCGTCTTTGTAGCGGCAGTCGAAGCTCATATCCGGTCCCTGCAGAGATTTTATCCCATTTCACTTGTCAATCGAAAGACAATCGGCGATGTTTTCAGCATGGAAAAAGTCAGCACCGCCCGATTCCTCACCGACGTCCTGATCTGCTCCCTGGGAGCCTACGGCGGACCTCAGAGCCACTACGGGGTCTACGAACATCAGCTGGTGAACAAGCGCAAGTACATCAGTCATGAGGAGCTCATCGAGCTCATGTCACTGTGCGCCGTCCTCCCCGGACCCACCAGTACCCAGACCATCGTGTCCGTGGGTTACAAGATGGGAGGGCCCCGGCTGGCCGCCCTGACCATGCTGGTGTGGGCCCTGCCCATCGTCCTGGTGATGGGAGCCCTGAGTTTCGCCTACGAAGCCTTGGCCGCCGCCGGCGGCGGC
>CAWZYW010000578.1:0-2327 GCA_963966255.1 uncultured Salinispira sp.
TGGCCGAAGGTGACATCGGCGAGTCGGCCGATCCCGAAACGGTTTTCAATAATTCGTCCAATCCGGCGGTCCGCCAGTTCCTCGATCGGGTTCTCCGGTATTAAGCATCCGCCTGACGAATATTTTCCCTCAGGGTTCACATTGCATGGATAATCCGACGCCGATCTGTCAAACTGTAGCCGTGCAGCCCGGATAAGCCGTGAATCGGGCGATATCAAGAATAAGGAAGCACATATGGATTACAGCAGCCAGATTCAGAATTTCGAACGCGAACTTTCCATCAACCGGGGAATTATCCACCAGGAGTATTGGCATATCGGGAATGCGGTGCTTGAGCACCGGGATTTGGCCGAAGGGGTAAAAAAAGACCCAAAGGCTACCCTTCAACGCCTGCTGGAGGATGCGGAAAACAAACGTTCCACCCGATCGGAAATTCTCGAGAATATCAGCAGGATGGAAGCGCAACTCAAGTCCGCGGAAGACCTTAGGTCCGGTATTACTTCCCGAAAGGCTGAACTGGAGCGCTTGAATGGCGAAATGCAGCAGGTCCTTCGGGATTTCGGCGCCCATGCCTTCGAGCTGTACGCATCCTCTCCCCAGAGCTACCTCCAGCTTCACCAGGGTTTCCAGGATCTGGATGCCCTGCATCGGCATCAGTTCAATCTCGAAACACGCATCGACAGTCTCCAAAAAAAGGCCGACGGCGATCCGCTATTCAAACGCCTTGTGAGCCAGACCAGGCTGCAGCTTCAGAAGAACCAGCAGAAAGGCATGGAGAAGAAGATCGATGAAGCCCTGAAGAAAACCGGCAGCACCCTCTTAAATCACCCCGATGTGGAGGCCGGCAATTATCCAGGGATCGAGAACTTCATCAAACCCGCGAGAAATCAACAGCAGAAAATCGCCGAAATAGAAAAAATCATTGAGAAGCATCGCAAGGAGTTGCAGGGCCTGGAAGAAGAGATAAAAGCCGCAGCCGGCTCGCGGAAACCCACAGAACATATAACTGAACTCCAGCTGCGAATTTCCGAAACGGATGAGGAGCAGCGAAAAATCCTCACCGAAGCAGGGCTTCTTATGTATGAACAGCTTTCGGATAGTCCTCCGCAGCCCCTGTCGGAATACTTTACCAATCTTGGGCAACTGCTGACTGAAAACCGGACAAAAGAAGAGAAAATCCAGCGCCTTCAGGCAGCCCAGAAAATACTTGCCCTGGAGGATGAAAAGGCCCGTTTTGTCATGAAGTGGGATAAACTGACCCGTCAGCTTGAAGATTTGAAAGAACAGCTATCACGGGTGGGCACCACCATCGACAATCTCGATGCGGAAATCGAATCTCAGGGGAAAATCCGGGGAGATGAAAAAGAACTGATCTAGGCCGCCGGATAACCGACGCCGGACCGGAGCAATTCCTCATAGCGAGATTTCAGCATCAGATCAGGAAAACATGCTCCCGTACCCACTGGAGCAAAGCGGTGAGACGCTTAACGCTACGGTACTGCCGGGGCGGAATGATTCCCTGGTTGCCGGCGATTGCTGAAATCGTTTTACGGCAACGCGCGAGTCGCATGCGCAACAGCGGCTCAGGACAGAGGGGCAGGTTTTCGGACAGGAAATGGTCAGCTTCCAACCAGAGATTCAGATGATAGAGCCAGTTCTCAGGCATATCCAAGGCGGGCTGTTCAGGCTCCCGCAGCAGCGAAACCGCCTTGGGCAGAAGGCTTTTCAGAAGCCGTAAATGATCGAAATTCCCTCTGGAATCTTCCAGCTCATCCATCAGGACGATGAATTCGTGCAATTGCAAATCCACCGAGTCCTCATAGCGGCCAACACTCAGAGTTATCGCCAGAGCGATCTCCCGAAATAATTTCCCTTGATGCGCGGCGATGCTACCCCCCCTTCGCCGACGCAATACGCCCTGTTCATGGGCGATAACCTCGATAAGTCGCAGTCCCTGATCAAACAGCAGGCTCCAGGCCAGCCTCCGATCCCGGGCAAAACTGTCTCCATATCGGCGAGAAAGAGTATGGGCAAGACGGGGCGGACCGTAGAGCAGTTTCGAGTTACTGATCAGCCGCCTCCAGTTGAAGCGGTGGGGGATAAACATCAGCCGGACCGGTGTTACCACCGGCGCAAGGTCGATGGGGACCGTAAAAATGTCCTCGTACTTCCTGATAATGCCGGAAATCGCCTCGCGCCTGCCCCGGATATCGAACCAGGACACAATCAGCAAATCGATATCTTCCGCGGGGGCTTCCCCGATGGACCAGATTCCCGTTCCGTGCCCGCCGGTGCTGCTGCGGGTCCCCCCTTCGCCCCTTCCGTAG
>CAWZYW010000579.1:0-2322 GCA_963966255.1 uncultured Salinispira sp.
GGATCGGGGATGCTGATCAGGGCCGAAATGCCGGTGATAACCTCGGAAAGCTTTTCTTCCTGGAATTTGAGGCGTTTTATCAGGGGCTGCGCCAGACCTTCTTCCCGGCTTCGTTCCAGATCCCGAAGGTTGGCGGAAAAAATGGCATCCCGATGGTTTTCCAGCGCCTCGATAATCGCCTTGAGAGCCAGGTTTTTCTGTTCCCCGGGTACGGCAGCCAGGTGGCGGGAGGCGTTTTTCGCATGCTTCGCTATACCGGTGATATCCATATTCATCTCCATGAGAGCCCTGCTGCGCAGGAGGACCGCTTGTTTAAAAAGCGAGATCGTCCGCGGAATCCAGAAGGGGTTCTTCAGGAAGCTTATTGTATTTAAGATCGGAGAGACTGGCAATGAACTCGTCCTGATGCTGATTGAAGAGCTCGGGCACCGTGAGGGAAAAACAGCGTCCGTGCATCGGCATCTTTTCAAGATCTTCGATGAGATGCTTGCTCAAACCTTTGGGAACGGTTTTCTCACTTTGGAGCTGACCCTTTTCATGGACCAGCAGATTGACGATGTCTTCCTGAGCATTGATTTCAACGCATTTGATGTTGAGGGTGTGATAGGAATTCGACAGATACGATGAGACCGGGTCGATGATGCTTTCCGACGATAGGATATGGAAAATCACCTGGAATTCCTTTTCGGTATAACAGACCGTCAGGTGCAGGAATTCAAGGTCCATGCTTTTCCTCAGGGAAAAATACTGCTCTTCTTGGGAGCGGATCAGCTTGATGAGATCGTGGAGCAGGGTATATATAGGTCCTGCATCCTTTATTTTAGAGATAAAGATGGTATTGCTGATCCATTTCAGCGGCATTTCACGCTCCGGTAAAGATTTACGGCCACTCGGACCGCACATACAATAGCCCGAAGATGAGGTTCTTGTCAAAATATCCCGGCAAAGCATGATATTCTCTTCCCGGTGAATTAGCATTAGGTATGTCATGGATAAGACTCCGGATCGCGATAATCCGACCAACGCAACCGGCGAAACACTGCTGGAATGGATACGGCGAAAGGGGCTCAGCGAAGACTTTGACAAGCAGGGTTTCATCCAGGTAGATGCATATCTGATCCTGATCCAGTTCCCCGGCTTACTGTCCATGCTAAACGGCTGCACGGAAATATCAGACTGCGCCCGAATGTTGAATGCAATTGATCGTCTGTTTGACCATTGCCTGGCCGGACTGCCGGCATGTCAGCTGAGCCGTAATGCTGATGAGTATCTGTTTCTTGCCGATGCTCCGGCCCGGGAGCTGAGAAATGCCCTGCGGAGTATTCATGTTCAGTTCGCCCGGGGCGATGATAAATCGCCGGGTCTTCCTGAAATGCACCCTCGGCTGGCCTGCGCGTATCAGCGGGTGCGCCTGGTTAACCTGGAGAGCCGCGATAATCCCGGATGGGTGCCGGGATCCCTGGAGTATCTGCGGGCCATGGTTGCGGAGGGCAGAAGCTGTCGGGCCCCGCTGGTGTACGGGGAACAGGTGGTCGAGGATTTCGGAGAACCAGGAGAATATCGGCTTATCGGCCTTCAATCGGATCAAGGCGAGGCGGGACCCCGGGGAATGTACCAGGATCTGTACTCTTTTTCAGAGGGAGAGGCGATACTAATACGCGAAAATTCCCGATTGACCAACCGGGGCATTTCGAGCTTCCACGCTGGATTGATCAGGGAGTCCCGGGAGCTCTTTTTCGAGGCTCTGGAGAAAGCCCCCTTTGATCCGCTCCCAGGCCGATATCTGAATCTGATTCAGAGAAATCGGTGAACCTTCATCCGACTTCTGAGCGGATATGAGGACTGATTTTCCCGTCGATATTTGGATAAAATTTGATTTACCGTGGAAGCTCTTCTATTCTTATAGATGATTCAAGTGAGGTGTCCGTGTCCACAAAAAACGAAGATGCATTGATCTTTGCTGATGAACCCGCAAAGGAACAAAAAACCCGCAGCCTCCGACCCTGGAGAGTCCTGGTAGTTGACGACGATGAGGAAGTGCACGTTATCACGAAACTGGTTCTACGGGACTATGAACTCGAGAATCGGAAAATAGAACTGCTTTCGGCCTATTCGGCGAAGGAAGCCAAGTCAATCCTCCAGAACGAAGCGGATATCGCGGTTATTCTCCTCGATGTTGTGATGGAAACCGATGATGCCGGGCTGAAGCTCGCCAAGTGGATCCGTGAGGATCTGGAAAACGCTCTGGTGCGCATCATACTTCGCACCGGTCAGCCCGGGGCAGCGCCGGAAAAAAAGGCTGTCTCTTATACACATCTCCGA
>CAWZYW010000580.1:0-2319 GCA_963966255.1 uncultured Salinispira sp.
GTTTTAAAGAAAAACCCCTGGAGACACTCCAGGGGCTTGATGATTACTCCGCAGCATTGGCTACTTGATCGAGTAAAAAGCCTTCATTCCCGCGTACTCAGCGGTGGTTTCAAGCATGTCCTCGATACGCATCAGTTGGTTGTACTTGGCCAGCCGATCGGAGCGGCTCATGGAACCGGTCTTGATCTGCCCGGTTTCCAGCCCGACTACCAGGTCTGCGATGAAACTGTCTTCGGTTTCACCGGAGCGGTGGCTGATAATGCTGGTATAGCTGGCCCGCTTGGCCATTTCCACGGCTTCGTAGGTTTCGGTGAGGGTGCCGATCTGGTTCACCTTGATCAGGATGGAGTTGGCGATTCCCTTCTCGATACCGGTGGACAGGCGCTTGGTATTGGTGACGAACAGGTCGTCGCCCACCAGCTGAACCTTGTCGCCGATTTTATCGGTGAGGCTCTTCCATCCGTCCCAGTCGTCTTCTGCCATGCCGTCCTCGATGGAGATAATGGGATAGCGCTTGGCCCAGTCGGCCCAGTAGTCTGCCATCTGCTCGGAGGTAAGCTTGTCCCCGGTGGACCACTTGAGTTCGTACATGCCGCTGTCCTTGTTGTAGAACTCGCTGGATGCGGGGTCCAGGGCGATGAACACGTCCTCGCCGGGCTTGTAACCTGCTTTCTCGATGGCCTGCATGATGACTTCCAGGGCCTCTTCGTTGCTCTTCAGGTTGGGAGCGAAACCGCCCTCGTCACCTACGCTGGTGGCGTAGTTCTTGTCCTTGAGGATTTTCTTCAGGTTGTGGAAAATTTCGGCGGTCATGCGCATGGCCTGACGGAAGCTGTCGGCGCCGACGGGCATTACCATGAACTCCTGGAAATCCACCGAATTGTCGGCGTGGGATCCGCCGTTGATGATGTTGGCCATGGGAACCGGCAACAGAGTGGTGTGGTAGGGGCCGAGGTATTTGAACAGGGGCTGGCCGAGGAAATCTGCGGCAGCCCGGGCGGTGGCCAGGGATACGCCGAGGATCGCATTGGCGCCCAGCTTGCCCTTGTTCTCGGTGCCGTCGAGCTCGATCATGGTGCGGTCTATCTCCACCTGATCCAGGGCGTCCAGGCCTTCGATTTCACCGGCGATGACGTTGTTCACGTTTTCTACGGCTTTCAGAACGCCTTTGCCCATGTAACGGCTTTTGTCGCCGTCACGAAGTTCCACGGCTTCGTGTTCGCCGGTGGATGCGCCGCTGGGAACTGCGGCACGGCCGAAACTGCCGTCTTCGAGGATTACGTCAACTTCAACGGTGGGGTTTCCCCGGGAGTCGAGGATTTCGCGGGCCTCAACGTATTCGATCAAACTCATACAATGCTCCTATTGTGCGTGATATTCGCCGTTCCGGTGACGATGAATCGGCGAAACTGCGGACCGGCCGGGGTCGACCTGACCGCTGGCTGAATTGGGGGTTGGTATGCCTCAAATATCTGACAAAGCCGGGGGGTTGTCAAGGCTGGTACAGTTGGACAGATGCCCAAGAGCAAATTAGAATAGCATTGCATGAAAATGAGCGGAATCCTACATTTATCCCCCGAACGCCGGGAGGAAGCCGATACCTCGCGCTACCGGATGGCCAGCACCCGGATGCTGATCCGGGGGGGGTATATCCAGATAATCGGCGATGGGCTGTTCGCCTACCTCCCCATGGGAATGATGGTGATGAAAAAGCTCGGTCACATCATCGCCGAGGAATTCCGCGCCATGGGGGGAGAGGAAATCCTCCTTCCCTTCACCAATCCCGGAGAGCTCTGGCGCCGCTCCGACCGGCAGAGGATGATCAGCCGGGAGTTGACCACTCTCAAAGATAAGCACGGCGAGACGCTGGTTCTGGCTCCCATGCACGAAGAAGCGGCCATGGAGATGCTGGCCAGGAGCATCTCCCATGTCGATCAGCTTCCCCGTTTTTTCTTCCAGTTCCAGGGAAAATTCCGGGACGAGGTTCTGGATGAGTCGGGAATTCTGAAGGCCCGGGAATTCATGATGAGCGACGGGTACTCGTTTCACCGGAGCTTTACCGAGCTGAATAACTTCATGCCCAGGATCTTCGCGCTGTATTCCCGGGTATTCCGGCAGCTGGGCTTGCGTATCAATACCACCGAGGGATCCGCCAATTTCACCGGCGGTACCAGTTCATACGATTTTCTCATGCCCCATGAGCAGGGTGAAGATGTCCTGGGCCGCTGTCCAAGTTGCGGGTACAACGCGAACCAGGAGGTCGGGGTTGCCCCCTCTTCCCACGAAAGCCGTAGGCCCCTGCCGATGGAAACCATAACC
>CAWZYW010000581.1:0-2319 GCA_963966255.1 uncultured Salinispira sp.
ATCCAAGAGGTAATGAATAAGATTCAGCTTCTTCATCTGGGAACTCCGCGAATCTGAGCCCGGCCTACGGTCCCCAAAGGCGGATATCATGGTCCTGTCAGCGATGCAAAGTCAGCTTTTGCTCATCATCGTGGGAATGCTGATTCTGATCACCGCCACGAATATCAAAACCGATATCATCGCCCTGATCGTTCTGATAACCCTTGCCCTCACCGGATTCGTGGATCCCCGGGACGCCATTTCCGGATTCGGCAGTTCTGTGGTAATTACCCTTATGGGCCTGTTTATCATCGTCAGCGCCCTGGAAAAAGCCGGCGTGGTAAACTGGATTGCCCGGCGCCTCAACACCCTTGGCAAAGGTTCCGAGGGAAGCCTCATCATCGTGTTCATGACCGCCGCATCCCTCCTGTCGCTGATCATGAATAACGTGGCCGCCGGGGCGGTGCTGCTTCCCGCCGCCGTTCGGGTCGCCCGGGAGTCAGGGGTGGCCGCCGGAAAACTGCTGATACCCATGTCCTTCGGTACCCTGGTGGGGGGAATGGCGACCTATTTTACCACCGCGAATATCCTGATGAGCGAGCTGCTGGAATCCAGGGGCTTCCGGGGATTGAACATGGGAGATTTCCTTCCCGTGGGGGGGCTCATCGTCGTCGGCGGTATTCTCTACATGCTGCTCATCGGCCGGAGATTGCTTCCCGGCGGGAATGACGAAGAGCAGAACGGACCGGCCCGACCCCACGATCTCAGCCGAACGTATAATCTGTCACAGCATCAGTGGCTTCTGGAGGTTTTGGAAGATTCTCCCCTGGCCGGGAAAACCATCGCCGAATCGAAGCTCCACTCCGAATTGGGGCTCACGGTAACCGCGATTCAGCGCCGGAGACGCGTACTGTCGATCCCCGGCCCGGAGGCGAGAATCCGCAAAAACGACCGCCTCCTGGTGGTGGGCACCGAGAGCTCCATAAGCTCGCTGTCCCAATGGGGTCCCAGGGTACTGGACCGCCAGTCCATGAGGCCCCGACGCAAAGCCCTGCTCGTCGAGCCTATCGAAATCAGCATTGCCCCCCGCTCCGGCGCCATCGGCAAGACGCTGAAACAGATCCGGCTGAACCGTGATTACGGTATCCTGGCTATCGGATTATGGCGCGACGGGGTCAGCTACACTGATTCGGTGCGGGACATCCCGTTGGAAATCGGCGACGCCATCCTGGTGGTCGCAAATTCCGACAGCCTTGAGAAAATAGCGGGAAACCCTGACTTCATCCTGCCCGCGGGCCGGTACTCCGACCGGCCGGTGGATCGCCGCCGGGCTCCCCAGACCCTCATTATCTCAGCGGCGGCACTGATGCTCGGGATCTTCGAAATCACGCCCTTGCCCATCGCCATGCTGATCGGATCGGTGGCCCTGGTGCTCAGCAATTGCATCAGCGTCCGGGAAATGTACGAGGCGGTTTCATGGAAGGTGATCTTCCTGGTTTCCGGAATGCTTCCGCTGAGTTACGCGATTTCCGACTCGGGTCTGGCTGAACAGGTCGGAGCTAGCATCGTGAGGGGGATGTCCGGCTATGATCCGATTCTCCTGGTGGCAGCCATGGTGGGATTTACCATGCTGGTGGCCCAGATCATCGGCGGACAGGTTTCGGCTTTGCTGGTAGGCCCGGTGGCCATCACCGCGGCGATACAATCGGGAATCGACCCGCGGGCAATTTCCGTCGCAGTAGCCATGTCCTGCTCCATGGCCTTCCTTACCCCCATCGCCCATCCGGTGAACGTGCTGGTGCTCGGTCCAGGAAATTACCACTTTATGGATTTCCCAAAGGTCGGGATCGGAATCACCATCACCAGCACCCTGATTCTGCTTGTCGGGCTAAAGTTCTTTTGGGGTGTCTAGGCTTCAATCATTGCCGCGCTGAGGTATGATTTTAACAAACCGAGTACCGGGTCATCGGGGAAACTGCTGCGGCAGGCGATAAACTCATCGAACTGGATTTCGGCGCTGGCTCCTCCATCGGCGGGTCGGAACGGATCCATATGCCAATCGGGAAAAAGCCGGTGTTCTGCGGGTTCCCGATGAAGGAGGATGCATTCCGAGTGGCGGGAATCCTGCCCGATGGCTTCATACAGGGAGTCGAGGATGAGGCGGTGGCCCCCCGGTAATTTAAAGAAACGCCCCCGGGGAATGGGGGGGGAACCCGGTTATGGGTTTTTGTTGTTTAAAACCCCGGAGGTTATCGGCCCTGGCCCCCAATTTGGTGGTTTTTTAATTCTCTCTCAACCGGCGGGTATAAATCACCGATACAAACCGCCCGCCCTTTCTGT
>CAWZYW010000582.1:0-2317 GCA_963966255.1 uncultured Salinispira sp.
GCCGTAGCTCTCCCTGAGGACGTCCCGGACCATGGGATTTTCGGTATTGATATCATCCAGATCCGAGAGCTGATAATTATGGACCTCGTTTTCGACGTTGTAATTCCTGATGGGACCGGTCCAGTGGTAGGCCGCGGCCTCCACCGCTTTTTCATCCCGGGGATCATTCAGATTAAACGGGTACTGCCGGGGAGCACGTTCGGGAACATACTGCTCATTGGCCAGGTAGTTGCGTTCCGGGCGAGCCTGGCTGGCCGGTCCGGTATAGGTGAAATAGTTTCCGGTATGGTTGGGTACGATGTCTTGAATGAGATACATGCCGTTGCGGTGCAGCGCAGCCGACAGCAGCTGGTAATCCCGTAGGCTGCCCATGTGGGCATCGACTTCTATAAAATGCTCGCCCCAGTAGCCGTGGTATCCGCCGTAGTTCACCGAATAGTCGTACCACTGATTGGCCACCGGCGGGGTAATCCAGACTGCCGTGGCCCCCAGGCCCTTGATGTAATCGAGGTTGTCGATGATGCCCCGCAGGTCGCCGCCGCTGTAATGGCTGTTTTTCGACGGGTCGTATTCACCAGCGCCCTGGTCGGAGTTTGACGGATCGCCGTCGTCGAAGCGGTCGGGCATGATGAAGTACACCACCTGATCCCGCCAATCCGGGCTGGGTACATGGAGATAATCCTTCACCTCTCCCCGGGACGGTATGTCGATGGCCATCAGCGCTTCGCGCTTTTCCCGGGGAATCCAGCCTTCCCGCTGATCCGGAGGGACGGGCCGCTGGCATGACAGAATAAACAGGGCAGAAAGCGTCAGCATCAGGATGGCAAGGCTGACGGGCCTGTGGGCTCGGCGGATTGTTTTCAATGGTGGCTCCTGGTTTTCAGCGTGAATACGGACATGCTACGACCGCTTTCGGTGGCTGTCAATGAAAAATGTAAACCGGTTTACTCCCAGGCACCTATGGCTGGACGGCGTTCAGTTATCCCGATCAGGATCGATTTGTTCGGTCGGCGATGTACTGATCTGTTGCACGATGATAATCAGCGCTGAATATCCCATCACGACACGAGCCGGGAACATATAAAATCCATGCTCGACAGTAATCACTACCTGATCGCCAGTATAAACGGAGGATCACATTGGGTGCTGGTGTACTCGTACGAAGGAGCGGGATCCGAGTACTCAGATTTCCGATATCATGATTCCGGAAGCGGGGCCGCACTTTCCCTGGATGGGGTAGCCGCCGAAATCATTGAATTCGCCGTGTACCTGCACCATAAATAAAAGCACCGGTCTCCCGGTGCTTTATAGAAAATTATTCTGTGCTGTAGTAGTGCCGGAAGCTGCCAGTATTCAGCGAAACTTGAACAGCTTTTTGAGAAATCCGTCTTCCTGGCCCGCATGGGGATCATGAAACACCCCGAGATTCAACAGGCGCTGACTTCGTTCCCGAAGCAGAACCTCGGTTTTCTTGTCTTTCAGTTCGCCGTAGGCCTTCACGATGGTTGCCTTCATACGGCTGGCAACGAAACTGGGATCCGCGTGGGCCCCGGAGGGGGGCTCGGGGATGATTTCATCGACGATGCCGAAGTTTTTCAGGTGATAGCTGGTCATCTTCATAAGCTCGGCGGCCAGCTGGTTCTTTTTTGCATCGCGCAGAAGTATGGAGGCGAAACCTTCGGGCGAAATCACCGAATAGGTCGAGTTCTCGAGCATGTAGACCCGGTCGGCCACACCGATTCCCAGGGCCCCGCCGGATCCGCCCTCGCCGATGACGATTGCGATTACGGGAGTCTTGAGGACCGAGAACATCTTCAGGTTGGTGGCGATGGCTTCGGAGATGCCCCGCTCCTCGCTGCCGATTCCCGGGTAGGCACCGGCGGTGTCGATGAGAGTAAGCAGAGGCCGTTTGAACTTTTCCGCCTGCTTCGCCAGGCGCAGGGCCTTCCGGTAGCCTTCCGGATGGGCCCAACCGTAGTTGCGCTTCAAGTTTTCCTTCATGGTCCGGCCCTTCTGGTGTCCCAGGAAGGTGAAGTGGGTTCCGTTGATTCGGGCAATCCCCCCTACCAAGGCCAGGTCGTCGCCGAAGAGCCGGTCGCCGTGGAGTTCCACGTATTCGTCGGAAATCATGCCGATGTATTCAAGTACGTTGGGCCGGTCCTGGTTCCGGGCCAGTTCGACCCGCTGCCAGGCGGTCATGCCGGACTTGTTTTCTCCGCTGAGCTTGGCGCTGATGCGATTGATATCATCGTGGATATCCAGGTTCTTGGTGCTCGCCAGGCTCTTGCTGTCTCTTATACACATCTCCGAGCCCACG
>CAWZYW010000583.1:0-2317 GCA_963966255.1 uncultured Salinispira sp.
TCCTTGATCCGGCCACGGCGGTAGTTTTTCAGGTCCATAACGTATTCGAGCTTTTCCGTATCGATACCGTCATGGTCGATGATGGATCCGCTGGAATCGCTTAGGGAGATGACCGTTCCGCCAAGTTCAAGAACCTTCTCCAGGGCGTACTGGGCGACGTTGCCTGATCCGGAAATCAGGACTTTCTTGCCTTCGAAAGAGTCTTTTCTGGTTTTCAACATTTCTTCGGCGAAGTAGACCGCGCCGTAACCCGTGGCTTCGGGCCGGATAAGGCTTCCGCCCCAGCTGAGGCCCTTGCCGGTGAGAACCGACTCGAAGGCGTTTGCCAGCTTCTTGTACTGGCCGAACATAAAGCCAATTTCCCGGCCGCCCACGCCGATGTCCCCGGCGGGAACGTCGGTATTCGGTCCGATGTGGCGGAACAGTTCGCTCATGAAACTCTGGGTGAAGCGCATGACTTCAAGGTCGCTCTTGCCCTTGGGATCGAAGTCGCTGCCGCCCTTGCCGCCGCCCATGGGGAGGCCGGTGAGGCTGTTCTTGAAGATCTGCTCGAAGCCGAGGAACTTCAGGATACCCAGATTTACCGAGGGATGAAAGCGCAGCCCGCCCTTGTAGGGTCCCAGCGCCGAATTGAACTCGACCCGGTATCCATTGTTGACCCGGGTTTTCCCCTCGTCGTCGACCCAGGGAACCCGGAACATGATAACCCGTTCGGGCTCCACGATCCGCTCCAGCACCCCGTAGCGCTCGTACTTGGGCTGATCTGCCAGCAGTGGTGAAAGAGAATGGAGCACCTCTTCCGCAGCCTGAAGGAATTCAGACTCCCAGTAATACTTTTTCTTGAGATTCTCAAGAACGGTTTCTGCGTATGTGTTCATGCAGTCAGTATAGACCCAGTTTGATTTTTTTGTTCAATAAATTGAACAAAGTAAAACGGTTTTGTTACTCCTGCAGGAGTAAAAACTCTACATTCGTTAAGATGTTTTTCCGGCCGGATTATCCTGTAAGACTGCCGCCCGCAGGCATACCGTTCGCCTGCAGGCAGCATCAGCTAAATCAGACCTTCAAGACGATCGATCAGTGCTTCCAGCACCGCGAACCCCGCCTCTACGGCCCTGGTAGAGCGCATATCAACTCCCGCCACCGCCAGGGCATCGATGGGGTACCGCGAGTTGCCCAGCGACAGGAACTTCAGATAATCATCCACCGCACCCGGCTTGCCTTCCAAAATCCCCCCGCACAGCGCATGGGCGGCGGAAATTCCCGTGGCGTACTGGAAAGTATAATAAGGCTCATAGAGATGACCGAATGTGGCCCAGGTGATGGAAGTGCGCCGGGAATCGTCGGAGAGGGCGGTTCCGTAGCCCTCGGCGTAGAGTCCGCTCATGATTTCCTGAAGAATATCCGCATTGAGGGCTTCGCCGTTTTCCAGCCGCGAGTAAACCTCGTACTCAAATCGCGCCAGGGTCGGCATGATAAAAAAGTAGCGATGGATATTGTCCATTGCCTCCTGAATCACCGCAAGCTGAAAGTCACGGTCAGAATTGGTTTTGAATAAATGATCCCGGACCATGGCCTGGTTGAAATTCGAAGCGACCTCGGCGACGAACATTGAGTAGTCCGAGTCGAAGTAGCTCTGGTGCTTGTGGGTCAGGTAGGAATGCATTGAATGGCCCAGCTCATGGGCCAGGGTGCTGACCTCCATGAGGGTGTTGTCGTAGCTCAGCATAATGCATGGGTAGGTATCGTATGTTCCATATGAGAACGCGCCCTGGGATTTTCCTCTGTTGCGGGCATAATCAACCCATCGTTCTTCCAGGCATCCCCGGCGGACGGTTTCGACGTACTCCGACCCGAGGGGGGACATGCCTTCGGCGATGAGCTCCACCGCATCCCGGAAGGTGTACTCCGGCTGCTTCGCCGTAAGCGGCGCCCAGATATCATGCGGTTTGATCTCGTCGAGTCCCAGCAGGCGGCGTTTTACATCCCAGTACCGGTGCCAAAGCGGCAGGTTCTTTCGAAAAGTATCGATAAGATTGTGGAACACCTCAGTGGGAATATTGAAGGGGTCGAGCTTGTACTCCAGCACCGACGAATAGCCCCTGATCCGCGAAAGGGTCAGGGCCTGTTTCGCCGAAGCCAGATAATTAGCCGCATAGGTATTGCGAAGGCTCAGATAGGCATCGGCGTAATTATCCATGCCGCTCTTCCTGAGCTTCCGGTCGGGATGTTTTTTGATCTCTTCGATATTGCTCTGGGTGACTTCCATTTCACCGCCGTCGGAGCCTTTGGCGTTCTCCACGGTCATATCCAGGGA
>CAWZYW010000584.1:0-2299 GCA_963966255.1 uncultured Salinispira sp.
CTCTCCCAGGATGTAACCCGGGATCGAAAGGGTCAGTGCGACGATCACGTAGCTCATGGTATTCGGAAGGACGTGGCGCACCAGAATCTTCAGGCGGTTCAGACCCATGGTCCGGGCGCTGAGCACGAAGTCCTCGGTCTTGATCGATAGAACCTGACCTCGGATAACACGGGCGATGGTCGACCATCCTGTCAGCGACAAAATAATAACAATAATCAGGTAGACCTGGGTACTCGGCAGGTCTGTTGGCAGCGCAGCTCTTAGGGCGAACAGCAGATAGATGCTCGGTATGGAAATGAGCACCTCGGTCAGCCTCATGAGTACGTTATCAACCACACCGCCGACGTAGCCGGCGATACCTCCGATCAACAGTCCAAGCGTCAGGGAGATGATCGAACCGAAGATACCTACGGTCAATGAAATACGCGACCCGTGAAGCAATCGGCTGATCATATCCCGACCGACCTTATCGGTACCCAGGGGGAAGTATCCCCCGGTGCGGGACCCGAAGAAATGCACATTGGTCTCGAGGGCGGGCCAGCCAAAAAAGCGGTAGGGTACGCCGCGGTAGAAGAACTGAAGGAAGTTCTTGTTTCCCTTCGCCAGGATGATGTTTACCGGCGTGGGTACCCCGGCGATGACGTTCTCCCCGAGTTCGAGAATTCGGCGGGCATTGGGATCCGGATCGGATTCGATATCCCGGATGGCGCTGCGCAGTTCGGCTACTATGGGGCTGTCGGTTTGTATACGGTAGTGTCGAAGGACCCCGGCCAGGATTTCCGACTCACGCCGGGCCTCCGATTCCGAAAGGGCGAAGACCCGCATTTCGTTGACCCGGACTTTGTTTTCGATCCCGATGGCCCGCAGAGAGTGGCTGGGGATGGGCTCATAGGTCCGAAGGGCCTGGTTGGTGATCACTTCTTCATAAACATAGGGTTTGAATACCCGACCGTCACCGCCGTCGGGGGCCTCAGCCATGAACTGTATCCGACTTGGGGCGTGATACGGCTTGGTTTTATCACCCCACACCATGGTATAGGGGGAAAAGAAATCCGCGAATAAGGCGAAAAAATAGAAAAACAGCAGGATAGCGAGGCCGATCATACCGAGCTTATGTTTCCGGAAGCGGCGGATGTAGTTCGTCCACATTGATTCGGGTTTTTCGGTCATACCCTCACGCTGCATAGTTTTCGCAGCAACCACCTCGCCGCCTTCATCGGCAGCCGGAGAATCGACTTTTGAAGCGCCTGCATCAGCGTCCGGTTTGTCCGCGGCGAAAAGTCCCCGGGGAAGTAAAAATCTTTTTAACATCAGCCTATCCTCACTCGGGGGTCGGTAATGGCCAGCAGGATATCGGCGATGAGGTTACCGATAACCAGCAGCACCGTACTATATGTCAGTACGCCGATAACCAGGAACATGTCCTGGGCAAATATCGCCTGAAGCACCAGCTGTCCCAGGCCAGGCCAGCTGGTGACGTTTTCCACCAGGGCCGAACCGCCGAGGATACCGGCGATCTGGAAGCCGAGGATGGTGATCATGGGGTTGATGGCGTTCCGCAGGGCATGCCTGAACACCACCTTTTTCTCGCTCTGACCCTTTGCCCGGGCGGTAACGATGTATTGCTGGTTCATGATTTCGAGCATATTCGCCCGCATAATTCGGGTGAGGCCCGCCATGGCGCCGGTCCCGATAACGAATACCGGAATGATCATATGCCAGATGATATTTATTCGCCGCGCGATCCAGGTCATCTGGGTAAAATTGACACTGGTCCTGCCCCCGATGGGTAACCAGGTGCCCGGTATCCCTCCCGATGTGGCCGTAACGAAGTACAGCATGAGGAACGCCAAAAAGAAGTTCGGGATGGCCAGGCCGATGAAGGCGAACACCGATATGGTCTGGTCCTGCCATTTATACTGGTTCTGGGCGGCGAAGACCCCCATGGGTATGCTCAAACCCCAGGCGAGGATAAGCGCCGTTATCGAAATTTCCAGGGTAGCCCCGACCCGCTGCTGGATGATATCGAACACGCCGATTTTATACTCGGCGGAGAATCCGAAATCGAGCTGGAGTACGTTCCAGATGTAGCGCACGAACTGGACGTACCAGGGTCGGTCAAGGCCGAACTGGGCCCGGAAGGCGTCGATGGTTTCCTGACGGATATCCTGCTCCAGGGTGAGTTGGGTGAAACTGTCACCGGGTGCCAGCTGGAGCAGGAAGAAGCCCAGAGCGATGACCATAAGGAGAATGGGAATCATATGGAACAGCCGCCGGACGATATACCAGAGCATCGCCG
>CAWZYW010000585.1:0-2290 GCA_963966255.1 uncultured Salinispira sp.
CCGGTGAAAGGCCGGGAGAAATCCGGCTTGCCCTGCCGGAACACCGATTCGGTGGCGGTGACGCTGGTGGAGCCGACCCGGACCAACAGCTGGCCGTGACCCACTTCAGGCAACGGCGTATCGATGATCTCGAGGACTTCCGGCGATCCGTATCGCCGCTGGATTACTTTCTTCATCATGGTCGGCCCGTCCTCGGATTTCATTGGCTGGGCTTCCGATTTTTGTTCTATGGTTTCCCTGGTCATAAGCCTTCCTTTTCGTACTTTGTACGAATATATTGACAAAGTATTCGTACTAAGTACTAATGTCAAGGAGTTATGGCACAGAAACCGAAAAAAGCGGAAAAAGATTCGAGACTCTCGTTGACCAGGGAAGGAATCCTGGAAGCCGCATTGGAACTTGCGGATCGCGACGGCATTGAGAAATTGACCATGCGCAGGCTGGCGGAACATCTGGGCAGCGCGCCGATGAGCATGTATTATCACATCCCGTCAAAGGACCGGCTTATCGACGCCATGGTCGAATCCGTGTTTGCCCGGATACGCACTCCGCCGGAGGAGCTGCCCTGGAAGCCTGCGATCAGGGTTCGATTCCAGTCGGCCCGGGCGGTTTTGACCCGCCATTGGTGGGCTCCCCCGCTGATGGAATCCCGCAGGCTACCGGGGCCGGAGAACCTCCGGCATCACAATGCCGTAATCGGCTGCTTCCGGCGGGCCGGCTTTTCCCTGGAGCTCTGCGCCCACGCTTATGCGGTGCTCGACAGCTATTTGTACGGATTCGCGTTCGAGGAGGCATCGCTTCCGTCCCAGTCCGACGGGGGCATGCAGGATATCGGCGGATCGATGATGGATGAGCTCAGGAACGGCGGTTTCGAGCATCTGGCGGAACTCGCCGGCGAGCTGGTGCTGAAGCCCGGATATTCGTTCGGCGATTCCTTCGAATTCGGCCTGGACCTGATCCTGGATGGCCTGGAGAGAGCCATGAGAAACGAGGTCAGACGCCGGTAGAGCCCTGAGCCTTTGCCCATTATACTATGACCATGGCCCCGCTCGATTTCTACCAGTTCCTGATTCTTCTCAGCAACGCCCTGACCATCGTTACCGCGCTTATCATCATTCTCGACGACAGCAAGAACAGCCAGTCGGTGATCGCATGGCTGCTGGTGATTTTCCTGTTCCGGTGGATCGGGGTGTTTTTTTATATTCTGATCGGGATCAACTGGAAGAAAGGGAATATCGTCCGGGAACATCCGGAGAAAATCTTCTCCGAATTCCTGGGGAAGGTTTTGGAAAGGCAAAAGCGCTATTTCGATCATCTGAACGCCAGGGGGCTCAGGGAGGAGGAGTCGGACCGGATGAAATGCGCCCGGATGCTGATTTCCTCCAACCGATCCATGCTGACGGTCAATAATGAGGTGGAGCTGCTGGTGGGGGGACGGTGCGCGTTCGATCGCCTGCTCGACGATCTGGGCAGCGCGGTCGAATCGATTCACATGGAATTCTATATATGGCGATCCGATGCCCTGGGCCAGAAGATAAAAGAGCTGCTGATCGAACGGGCCGCCGCCGGAGTCGAGATCAAGCTGCTGTTCGACGGCCTTGGATCCTTCAGGAAGATCTCCAAGGACTACCGGAAGGAGTTAAAGCATCACGGCATAGAATTCGCATACTTCCTGGATATCAATCGCTTCCTGGCCCGATTCAAGGTGAATTATCGCAATCATCGGAAAATTGTGGTCATCGACGGGAAGCTGGCCTATGTGGGGGGAATAAACGTCGGCGAGGAATACCTGGACGGCGGGGCCCGCTTCGAAAGCTGGCTGGATACAGCGGTACGGATCAGCGGTGATTCGGTGCTGCTTCTCCAGGCTCTCTTTCTGGCCGATTGGGGCAGCAGCGGCAATGCGATTCAAATGGATGATAAGCTGTTCCCCGGACAGGCGGATACCGGGGATATCCGCACTCCCGTACAACTGGCTTTCAGCGGGCCCGACTCGCCGTGGCCCAACATCGAGCAGCTGTTCTTCCAGATGATCACCAACACCAACACGGAAATCTGGATCCAGAGTCCCTATTTCATCCCCAGCCCAAACATCCTCATGGCCCTGAGTACTGCGGCCCACAGCGGGGTGAAGGTGAACCTGATGATGACCGGGGTACCCGACAAACGGATACCCTTCTGGACGGCGCAGAGTTTTTTCCCCTCTCTGATCAGCGCTGGGGTGAAAATCTATCAGTACACCGGAGGATTCCTGCACAGCAAGTATCTGGTCTCCGATCGGAGTTATGCC
>CAWZYW010000586.1:0-2288 GCA_963966255.1 uncultured Salinispira sp.
TGGCCATCGCCTTGGTCAACAACCCAGACCTGGTCTTTCTCGACGAACCCACCATCGGTCTGGACCTGGGGGCAAAGCAGAAGCTGCGCTATCTGATCAGGCAGGTGAATCGCGACGAGGGAGTAACGGTGTTCCTGACCAGCCACGATGTGGGGGATATCGAGAACATCTGCCGAAGGGTGGTGATCATCAACGAGGGGAGCACGGTGTGGGACGGAAGAACCACCGATCTGAAGTACCGCCTGCTGGACAAGCGGGTACTCAGCCTCAAGCTCGAACATTCGGTGGATATCGACCTGCCCGGCGTCCAGATCATCAAGAGGAAGGAAGGGGCGCTGAAGCTGGAAGTGGCCATCACTGAAACTCCGGTGCAGACCGTACTGCAGTACATCATGGAACGCACCGAGGTTCACGACATCGGGGTTTCTTCGGTTCCGATGGAGGAAGTTATCGCCCGGATCTATCAGGGGGAGTTATGCGAAACTTAAAGCTCGAAGTATCAGCACCTGCCAGGACGGCGGCGCTTTCCCTGTATCCCCGGGTGTTCACCACCGCGCTCCGTTCCCAGATGAAATATCTGACGGCCATTATGATTCGCAACCTGTTTTTTGTCATGGTGCTCTTTATCTTCACCTCGATATGGCGGGTGGCTTACGCCGGCCGGGAACTGATAGCGGGATTCACCGTGGTTCAGATTCTCTGGTACCTGAGCTTCACCGAGGTGGTGGAGATGTCCAAGAGCCGGCTGATGACTCCGATTCAGGAAGAGGTGAAGGAAGGCACCATCGCCTATAACCTGCTTCGGCCCTATGACTATATATGGTTCTACCTGGTAAGGGGTTACGGCGAGAGCCTGGTTGCCCTGGTCCCGATGCTCATCGTCGGGGGTGTGGCATCGGCCCTGCTGGTGGGCCCCCTGCCCGGATACGCGTCGAACATCGGTCCGGGGATCGTGCTGATGCTCGGAGGATTGGGGCTCCATCTTATGCTCCAGATCATCATCGGCCTGCTGGCCTTCTGGATGGAGGAGTCGTTCCCGGTTTATCTGCTGATCCAGAAGATGGTGTTTATCCTCGGAGGGCTGTTCTTCCCGATTGATCTGTTCCCCGACTGGCTCGCTGGAATCAGCCGGAACCTGCCCTTCGCATTCATCACTTATTGGCCCGCCCGGCTGACGGTGAATTTCGACGGGGGTCTGTGGCTGAGGGCCCTCGCCGGGCAGATCATCTATTTTGCGCTCCTTGCCCTGCTGGCAAGGGCCCTGTTCCGGGCCGGAATGAAGAACCTGGAATCCAACGGAGGCTGATATGCTGGCATTCAAGTATTTACGGACCAACCTGCGGGCTGCAATGGAGTACCGCAGCGCATTTATCATCTCGGTGTTCGGCATGGTGCTCAACAACGCTAGCTTTATTCTCTTCTGGCTTCTGCTGTTGAACCGCATCGGCGGACAGCTCAACGGCTACGGCTTCGAGGAGATCATGTACCTGTGGGCCGTGGTTTCCGCGGGCTACGGTCTGTCCGTGGTGTTCTTCGGAAACGGTTCGCGGCTGACCCAGCTCATCATGAACGGCGATGTGGATGTCTACCTTCTCCAGCCGGCGAGTCTTCTGCCCAACATCCTCGGAAGCCGGATGCAGGTTTCGGGACTTGGCGATCTGGCATACGGGATTATCCTGTTCGCTTTCACCCAGGGGGGCGGCCTTGTCCAGTGGGGCATGTACCTGCTGTTCATCGTCCTGAGCATGGTGATGTTCACCGCCCTGTTCGTGCTGTTCCATTCGCTGACCTTCTTCCTGGGGAACGCCGAGGGGACGGCCCATCTGGCGACCGAAGCCTTTATCAGCTTCTCGATTTATCCCGGATCGGTTTTCAAGGGTCCGGCCAGGTGGGTGCTCCATTCAATCATACCGGTGGCCTGGGCCGCCTGGGTTCCCGCCGAACTGGCATCGGGGGTGCTCAGCGGAGCCGCGTTCTGGCAGCGGTTTTTCATGCTGTTCGCCGTCGACGGGGCTTTTCTGGCCCTGGCGGTAGGAGTATTCTATCTGGGCCTGCGACGCTACGAGTCGGGCAACCGCATCGGTGCCAGGATGTAGGCCGACTGCCCGGCCGCGTGCGGCCGGGCGAATGCCGGGAATCAGGAGAAAGCAATGACCGAGTTGACCGAGAGAATTATCGAGCAGATCCGCGGGGTTCCCGCCGGCAAGGTCGCTTCCTACGGGAGGATCGCCGAGCTTGCCGGCAATAAAAACGCCGCCCGGCAAGTGGTGCGGGTGCTGCATACATAC
>CAWZYW010000587.1:0-2286 GCA_963966255.1 uncultured Salinispira sp.
GAGCGGTCCTAACGGCGAACACAGCGCATTGATCATCGGAGGATCAGGAGGCATCGGTTACTCGGCGGCAATGCGGCTGGCTAAGCGGGGCTTCCGCCTGTTTATCCACGGCCGAGATTCCGGGCGGCTCAGCCGGGCGGCGGGGGAACTGCGTCAACTCGGGTCCCCGCAGGTTTCGACCATCCTTCAGCTGCTGGATACCCGGGGAGATATCGAAAACCTGGTGAAGAAAGTCGTCCCGCACCTTCAGATAATCGATGTGCTTATCGTCAGCTACGGACCCATGGCGGAATCCAGGATCGCGGGGTCAGATGCCGAAATCGCCGCCCGGATGTTCGATATGAACCTTCTGCTCCCCACCCGGCTTGTGGCGGAAATCACTCCGGTCATGGCTGAAAACGGATGGGGGCGGGTCCTTCTGTTCGGGGGTACCGGCAGCGATATCAACCGACCGTATAAACGCATTGCCTTGTATTCCGCGGCGAAGTTCGGTCTGAATAGCCTGGTGCGATCCGCCGGTGCCGAATTGGCCGGCAGCGGCGTCACGGTAAACGCGGTTTGCCCGGGATACGTGGAAACCGAGTACTACGATGACAAAAACCTCAATAAATTGAAAAATTCCGGTAAATTGCTTGAACCTGAAAAAATATCTGATATTATTGAGTTTCTGATTACCAATGATTCATCGGTCGTAAACGGTTCTATAATAAATGTCGGTGGCGGGTTTGAGTGGTAATTTTCAACCCGAAATATTTGACAAACAAATTTGGGCTGAATACAATTAAAACCAATGTAGCATCTTTTTAATTTGGACTGCAAAGTTCATAGGGGAATCATGAGTAATAACGACATTGTACCTGGATTTGACGAAGAAAGAGATGAAAGCCTGAAAATTCGGCTTCAGAAAGTTGATGGTACAGAAGGATGCCTGGTTCTCTACCTCACCGGTTATATCGATACGTATAACTCCAACTTTTTTCAGAAACGTGTTAACCGGGCCATTGAGGCAGGCTTTACCAAGCTGATTTTCCACTGTAGCGGTCTGAATTATGTCTCCAGTACCGGCATCGGCTCGTTCACTGCGTTCCTGAAAGCGGTGAAACCGAGAAGCGGCGATCTGGTGCTTTTGGAAATACAGCCGAAAGTGTACGAAGTTTTTCAACTCCTAGGCTTCTCCCAGTTCTTCAATATCAAAGATAATCTCGATGAGGCTGTGGAGTTCTTTTCCAAGGGAGCCGCTATAAACGACAGCGACATCTTTCCGAAAATCTTCAAATGCCCCATCTGTTCTACGAAACTCCGGGCATCCAAGCCTGGGAGATTTCGCTGTTCGAATTGCAAAACGATTCTCGCCATCGATAATTCCGGTCAAATTTTTCTCGGATAGGGTCGAATCACCTGCGAACCGGCCCTTTCCGTAGATCCTGGGGAAGCACATGAGCATAGATCGCATCGAACGATATCTGGTAGCAATGACGGTAACCTATGAACGGGTCAGCGAAGACGTCTGGGTTATTAATGATCCCGATAAGGGGCTGAACCAGATCGTCCTTTTCGTTGATGAAACCCTCCTGACCATCCGCACCCGGGTCATGAGCTATCAGCAAGATAATCCGGACCTTCAGCTCCAACTCTTCACTGAACTTCTGCAATTAAACTGCGATCTGGTCCATGGAGCCTATGCCATCGAGGATGATTTTATTATTCTTATGGATACGATTGAATTAGAAACGATGGACATGGAAGAGCTGCAGGCATCCCTCGATGCAATCAGCCTCGCCCTGGCGGAACATTATGACCGCCTGAAGAAGTATCTGCCGGCGCGGACGGAGTAGTCCGGCTCATTACACTGGTATAGAACCAAGCAATGGAGGCCCTCAATGGGTATCTTTGACCGTTTCAAACGGGTAGTAAAATCGAATATCAACACGATGATCAGCAAAGCGGAGGATCCCGAAAAAATGCTCAACCAGCTGATCGTAGATATGAACGAGCAGCTGGTGGAATCCAAGAAATCCGTAGCCAGCGCCATCGCCGATGAAAAGCGTCTGGAACGGCAGGTGAACGAGCACCGTCGGAAAGGCGAAGAATGGGAAAAACGGGCAGTCCTGGCGCTTCGGGCTGCTGATAAAGAACCTGAAAAAAAATCGCACTATGAGGAACTGGCGAAAAAAGCGCTGGCGCAGAAAAAAGAGTGCGATGTCACAGCAGAAAAATACGACGAGCAATATCAGGCGCAGCACGATTCTGTTGAAAAGCTGAAAACCGCCCTCCAAGGTCTCCAGC
>CAWZYW010000588.1:0-2279 GCA_963966255.1 uncultured Salinispira sp.
ACCATGGACCCATCGGATCCCTGGCCTGCCCTCAGGAAATTTATTCTCCGCCGTTTTCAGCTGGAATACCTGTATCCCCATCAGGAGTTGGCGGTGCACTATCTATTGGGCGCTCTGGGAAAGCTTGGGCGCACAGAATTGGAGGAAAACTGCCCCGGGCTGTTTATCTGCCTGCCCACCGGCAGCGGCAAGAGCATCTGCTTCATGGGCCCTGCAGCGGAGCTCTGCGAAGGCGAGACAGGGGGCATCAGCCTGATCCTCTACCCCCTCAACGCATTGCTGAGGGATCAGCAGCGCAAGTTCGCCCGGGCGGAAGTACCTGCCGTGCTGTATTGCGGAGCCCTGGATTCAGGCGAGAAGTCCCTGGCCCTGGAAGCTATCAGGAAAATGGACCGGGGCGTGGTGCTCTCCAATGCCGAATCGGCCAGCCGGGGACCGCTGTTGCCCCTGCTGACTGAAAAGAGGGTACGGCTCCTGGTCATCGATGAGGCCCACCTGATTCTGCAGTGGGGCGGCAGTTTCAGGCCGGATCTGCTGCGGGTGATCCATATCAGGATGATGCTGGATAATCCGGTAACCGCCGCATGCACCGCCACCATCTCAGATGAGCAGCGCCGGGAGCTGGCTACGCTGCTGTGGCCCGGGGAAACCTGGGAACGTATCGAGCTGTTATGCGACCGGCCGAATATCAGCTACCGGGTCATCAGCTGCCGGGACGGACTGGATGGGATAAAGGCCCTGCTGTATATGGCCGCCGGCGGATCGGGCATCACTCCAGAGGAAATGGGCATCGAAGAAGAGCTCTGCCTGCCGGCCATCGTGTTCGTGGCGAACCGGCGGCTTTGCGAGGAGCTGGCTCAGCGGGCCCGGATCTGGTTCCGCCGATGGATCGGGCGGACCGAGCGGATATGGCATTACCATGCCGGACTCGATACCTCCCTGCGCCGGGAAATCGAATCAGATTACGCCTCGGCTGAAGACGGGCTGGTGTTTTCCACGAAGGCCTTCGGCACCGGCCTTGATTTGCCGAATGTGCGTTGCTGCATCCACTTCGATCCGCCGGAGACCATGGAGGACTTCCTCCAGGAAAGCGGGCGGGCCGGACGGGACGGAAAGCCGGCGGCGAGCATCCTGCTGCAGATCCGGCGGAGGCTGTTCAAGGCGGGAGAATGCCGGCGTCGGGCGGCCCTGGCCCGCATCGACCAGGAACCGGAACATTGCGCGGGCTGCGATGTCTGCAACGGCACCGAACGGGAAGAACCCATTGAGGATATTCTCATCGGGGAATTCCGGCGTCGGCATCGCATAAGGGGGTATCTGGAAGATAGGGACCTGTTGCGGAGCTTCTGATCCGGGGTTATGATAAGCCATGTTTACCGTTACCGCCCGGGGGGTATACGGTCTGGCAGCCGTGGTGGAATTGGGCCTCTGTTACGGCCAGGGCCCCCGGCAAATCAAGGAAGTCGCCAGCGCCCATTCAATTCCCCAGCATTATCTCGAACAGATCCTGGTCATCCTGAAAAAAGCCGGCGTGGTGGAGAGCACCCGCGGGGCTCAGGGGGGATATGCCCTGGCCCGCCACCCTTCTCAGATACAACTCAGTGAAATCCTCAGCCTTCTGGAAGGGAAGCTTTCGGTGCTACCCGATCAGAAACGCACGGATGCCCTGGGCTTTTTCTGGCTTGGTCTGGAGGCGGTGATACGCTCCTACATAGACAAGACCCTGGAGGATCTTATAACCGAACTCCAGAGCCGCCAGGCCCCGATGTACTCAATTTGATCCGGCGCCTCAGGGATATCACGATTCCTCATCGGGCCAGTCGATAAGGCAGAACAGGTCCCCGGCCAACAGACCCCGGTTCTGGTAAATGAATGATTGCAGGGCTTCGCCGGATTCAAGGGCGACCCAGCCTGCCTGCTCCCGTCTGGGATTGATAAACGATGCCAGCTCCGGAAACCGTCCGTTGATCCGGTCGGCCATCCTCTGGCCGACGTACCAGCGGAGATTAACCACGTCCTGCTGAAGCATGTACGCCTGGAACTCGTTGATCATCAGATACGTATCCGCCGGATCATAGCCCATATAAACGAAGTAGTACTCCAGAAACTCCCTCATGTCGGCGGGCATTTCATCCCAGAGCCGGGTGCTGAGGCTCCGCATTTCCGGTTCGTTGTAAAACATGCCGTGCAGACCCTCGTGGTTCAGAAAAAGCGCCCTGGTAGCGGTGGTCTGGATTGGATGGCTGGTCACCGATATGATCTGCCCCTCGCCCTCTACG
>CAWZYW010000589.1:0-2277 GCA_963966255.1 uncultured Salinispira sp.
GCGGACATGACAAGGACCGGAATCCCTGCGCTTCCGCAGATGCTCCGGCAGATAGCGAAACCGCTGCTTCCCGGAAGCATGAGATCCAGAATGATCAGGTCCCAGCCGGGTTTTTGCGCTTCCTCTTGTCCAAGATTGCCGTCTTCGACGATGCTGCACTCGAAGCCTTCGGCCTCCAGGTAATCCCGCACCAGCTCCGCGATGCTGCGGTCATCCTCAATGATCAGAATCTTTTTCATCCGTACGCCTCAGGGTAAACCGTATTTCGAGCCCGCCGCCGGGAGCGTTGGCGGCGGCTATCGTTCCGCCGTGGGCCTCGACGATTTTTTTCGCGATGGACAGCCCCAATCCGCTGCCCTCGGTACGGGAACTCCTCGCGCTGTCCGCCCGGTAGAATCGATCGAATATCATGGCTATGGCTTCATCGTCTATCCCCGGGCCGTCGTCCCGGATCTGTATTTCGGCATATTCACCCGATTCCCGGCATGTCATATCGATGCGCGAAGCGTCGCCGCGCTTATGTTTGTCGGCGTTTGAGATGATATTGGCGATTACCCTGCGCAACTGCATGCCGTCGGCCTGCACGGGAATATCGATTTCAGGCGGCTGGAAAATCAGGGTCATATCCGGGTAATCCTGCCGCAGCTCGTCGCAGCTGTCCGCCAGGAATCCAGGAAGACTGATGGTCCGGAAATGGAAGGGTATGCTGTCAACATCGAGCCGGGAAAGCAGGAAGAGGTTGTCGATCAGATTGTTCATGACATCGGACTTCCGCTGGATGGTGGCAAGGTAGTGTTCGAGTTTCTCCGGCGAATCGGCGATTCCGTCCCGGATGCCCGCGATGTAACCGGTGATTGCGGTTATAGGCGTTTTGAGGTCATGGGAAATATTGGCCAGCAGGGCTTTTCGGTTTTCCTCATAGTTCCGCTGGGCGGCCAGCGACTGTTTTAGGCGCAAGCGCATATCCTCGAAGGCATTGACTACCGACAGGAATTCGTCATCGCCCTCGTAGGTCAGCGCGGTATCCAGGTTTTCCCCGGTTATGGTCCGGGCCGCACCTTCAAGCAGGTAAAGGGGACCGATGATGCTTCTGCCCATATGCCATGATATCAGGCCGTTGGCGAGAATCAGAACCGTTACGGCGGTCATCAGCACCAGGCCCAGAGATATGTAGCTGGCAGCGAATTTCGATTCGTCGGATACGAAAAACGAAAACTCGCCGGCGGATCCATCGGAAAAATAAAAATCCCAGTCGGTAAACACGATAGCCGGGGCGAGGCGGTTTCGTTCGGGAGGAATATCGATGGATTGTATCCTGCCCAGTTCCCTGCGATCCCTGGAAACATACATATTAATTCGCCCGGCGTATCCGCTTAACCGCTCAAGCTCCCTGAGATATTCCTCACCGAGCAGCCGGTCCGGATCGTTGGCCATCGTTGCGTACAGCTCCCGGTAAAACGCCGGCGGAAGCTCGGCGTACTCCTGCACGGGGTCGTAAATTCGCTGAATGCTGACCCCGGAGATAAGAATGAGCAGTACGGGAATTATCAGCATCAGCAGATAGGAATACCGGAGCCGCCGCTTGATGGTCATGAACCAAGAATACGACCTTGGAATGGATTTGGCAAAAGCATTCGTGCAAGGGGCGAGGTTCAGCTGCCGAACTGTTTAGAGGGTTCAGCGCACAGACGGACTGCGACCTTCACATCGCGAGTGACAGGATAATGAAATTTACTAAAATGGAAAAAAAAGGGGCGGACAGCTTGATCTTCATGCGGTGCTGATTTAGCATTTATCTCTACAATTTTCGAAGGATTTTCCCGAATGCGAGTTTTAGAAGATGTCCCGGAACAAGCGGGACGCGGTCTCTGGAGTCTCCTCAGAGGTCGCCGGCTTAAATTTATCTCGGCACTGGTATACCAGGCAGTAGCGGTAGCCGCCGGTACCGCCGGGTACTTCGTCCTTCGGTACTACATCGATGATGTGGTGAATACCGGCAGCTGGCGCTTTCCTCTTATATATTTCAGTCTGTTTTATATCGCGTTCGCTGTGCTCAGGGGTCTGTTCTCTTTTTTCAGCGCCAGAGGTGTGGGGGCCAGTTCGGAAGGGATCGCCCGAGACCTCCGTAATGCACTCTTTGATCACATCCAGAAGCTCTCCTTCAGTTATCACGATCAGACCCGGACCGGCGAACTCATCCAGAAATCCACCTCAGATGTGGATACCGTACGACGCTTTTATAACGAGATGGTTCCGGGTCTGGCCCGAATACTGTTC
>CAWZYW010000590.1:0-2270 GCA_963966255.1 uncultured Salinispira sp.
CCGAAGGAGACTCAAGGGAGGAGAGGTCATCCGCGGCAGCTGAAACGGCTGCGGCGATGCTGTCGAAGGGTCCCCGGACTCTCTGTTTTCCCGCCGGGCTCAAGCTATTGATAAGGATATCCGTGGCGGTCCCCGCCAGCAAATAGGTCCGATGGGAACGGGAAACCGCCTCGGCGAGAGCTGAGAGATCGAGCTGCTTGTCGCTTCCCCCGCAGATCAGGTGGACCGGTTCGGCAAATGCCCCGACGGCCGCCAGGGCCGCCTGTGGGATGGTCGCTGCCGAATCGTTGTATACCCGGTGCATCCCGATGCATCCAATATACTGAAGCCGGTGGTCCACCCCGGGAAAACGTTCCAGGGCATGGGCCACATCCGCTCCGCGAAATCCCAGTTCCGCCAGGGCCATGGCTGCCAGCGCGAAATTCTCCCGCTGGTGCGCTCCGGGTACCAGCGGATCCGCCGGAAGGGAATCTTCCAGGCCCAACTCGCTTATACCGGCCAGGCTTAAATTACGACGGCCTGCCGCGGCTCTGGCGAATTCAGCCTCCCATTGCCCGGGTCGGCCGGAAATCAGGCATCCGTCGGGGGCCGTCATGGCAAACAGCGCGGCCTTGTCCGCCACGTAGGAATTCATATCGCTGTAGTAATCAAGATGATCCGGCATCATATTAGTCAGAATGGATATGTCCGGTCGCCGAAAAATCCCGTCATCCCGGTGAGAGAGCACCATCTTCAGATCGCCGATTTGAAACGATGAAAGTTCGAGGACCAGGTAAGTCGGTCCATGAATCGCTGCATCAAGGAGCTCGTCGATGAAGCCCAGAGGGGATATAGTAATGTTCCCTCCCAGAAACGATCTGCAACCCAGGCTGAGCAGGGCATGATGGATGGCGCTGGCAGTGCTGCTTTTTCCCTTGGTTCCGGTGACGGCGATAATCCGAAGTTGATCAGGCGTTATCAAAGCTGCAAGCTCGGCAAACAGTAGGCTGATATCCGTCGCGAGAAGCGCACCGGATTCCAGTCCCCGGGTAAGCAGGGCGGCATTGCGGGGAACCGCGGGGTTTTTCACGATCACATCCGCCCCGAGGAAGTCTTCCTCCCGGTGTTCTCCCAGTACGAGCCGGCCTTCCCAGTTGCCCAGAGCCTTGAGCCCCGCATCGAGGACGCTTTCATCCCTGAGGTCAGTTACCGTTACCCGGGCGCCCCGATTCGCGCAGTGTCGGGCTGCCGCTGCGCCTCCGCCGTGGACTCCCAGGCCCATAATCGTGACCAGTTTGTTCTTGAGCGAAATCACAGCGTTTTTCATAGTATTCCTATCGTAACTTCGCTGTCCCGGTTCCCGTAATTCGATACGTCAATCAGAACAGCGAATCCTCCACCAGGTATTCACGGATGTCGTCGTTGTTGAGGTAGGCTTTCACACTTACATCCTTCCAGACGTTCATAAGGGGTGCAGGCACCTTCTGGCGTATCATTGAAAAAGCATCAAGATCTTCGCTGAATTCATTGTTGCGCAGCGCAGCTTCAATATTATCGAGATATTTCAGAATAAAGCGGCGGATATTGTGATGGGCTGCCAGACGCTTTTTTCGAGCTTCCGGAGAGAAGACGTTCAGGCTTTGGCAAATAGCCTGATATTTACAATGAATGGGGTAAAAGGGATACATCCGTTGCCCGGGCTGCAGGAACAGTTTGCTGAAGAATTTCGTGATTTCGCGGTCCAGCCAGATCCCCTGGAGGTAATAACCCCTTCCGGTTTCTCCGATCCAGGTATCGGTAATGCTTTCCTCTATTATAAGGGAGGGGAAACCGTCGACCTTGTCTATCTGAACGATGGGGATAAAATCCGCTTCGATGATAAGCCGGTTCGTTTCGAATTTCGGGGATACGTCATTGCTGCCCTGGGTCAATACCCGATGATGGCTGGGATGAAAGGTCAGGTCGAACTTAAGCTGATACAGGTAATTCATATCCTGAATCTTATACAGCTGGTAAAAAGTGGGTCGATGAACATCCCGGGGATCGAAATAATACTTCATTCCATTCAGGAATCCCGGCAGGCTTTCCATAACACCCTGGACTACTTCTACGATCGACTTGCTGTATTCCCGCCCGGCCCGGGAATCCCGGACATCGTGGTGAATCGGCATGGCGGGGGACGGTACGGGATTTTGGGAATTTTGGAAAAATTTTTTTCTGGTATTTGAAATGGAAGGGTATTTTTTGTTTTCTACTGTTTTCGGGAGGGGTCATGAGATGTTTATTTTTAT
>CAWZYW010000591.1:0-2270 GCA_963966255.1 uncultured Salinispira sp.
ACCATTCCCAATCCGACTGATGAGCAGCTTGCGGAGATCGCGTCGGCAGCAGCCGCCAGTTGCCGGACCTTCCTGAAGACCGAACCCAAGGTCGCCATGCTCAGCTTTTCCACCAAGGGAAGCGCGAGTACCGAGGAGACTGAAAAAGTCATGCGGGCCACCCAAATAGTGAAGGAAAAACACCCCGACCTGCTCATCGATGGCGAAATGCAGCTCGACGCCGCCATCGTGGAATCGGTGGGAGCAAAGAAAGCCCCGGGCTCCCCGGTGGCCGGACAGGCGAACACCCTCATCTTCCCGGATCTCCAGGCCGGCAATATCGGCTACAAGCTGGTTCAGCGCCTGGCCGGCGCGGAAGCCATCGGTCCGGTTCTGCAGGGATTCGCCAAGCCGATCAGCGATCTCAGCCGGGGCTGCTCGGTGGAAGATATCGTGAACACCGCTGCGCTTACCATCAGCCAGTGCGAATAGAAGCATGAATATCGCATTAATCGGCTACGGTCGCATGGGCCGGGAGGTGGAAGCCATCGCCGTCTCCAGGGGTCATACGATCTGCGCAACCATCGATCCGAATACCGGCAGCCACCGCGTATGCGGCCCCGAAGCCCTGGAAGGGGCCGACGGCGTCATCGAATTCGGCTTGCCGGAAGGAATTCTCGAGCGCATCGGACTGACCGCAGCGGCGGGATTGCCCATGGTTGTGGGAACCACCGGATGGACGGAACATCTGGCTGAGGCGGAGCGGACGGTGCGCGAAAAGGGCGGCAGCCTGCTTCACGGCTCGAATTGCAGCGTAGGGGCAAATCTGTTTTTCCGCGTCGTAGAAGAGGCGGCGGCGCTGATCAACCCCTTCGCGGATTACGATATCATGCTTGAAGAAGCCCACCATCGCAATAAAACCGACAGTCCGTCGGGGACCGCCCTGACCATCGCCGACAAGATCCTCGGGAAAAACCGGCGGAAGAAACGGATTTCGACTGAAGTCCTTCAGCGTCGCATCGAGGACGATGAGCTTCACATAGCCAGCATCCGGGGGGGAAGCATTCCCGGGATCCACACGGTGACCCTGGACAGCCCGGCGGACCGCATCGTTCTTACCCACAGTGCCCGCAACCGCTCTGGATTCGCCCTCGGTGCGGTGCAAGGCCTTGAATGGCTTGCGGATCGACGGGGGGTCTTTACGATCGACGATTTTTTTAACGATATTACCAAAGCGACGAAATAAAAATCCGGCGACTGCGAGGAGAAACCATGTTCCACGGCGTATTCACCGCATTGATAACCCCCTTCGACGAGGCCTTGGCCATTGATGAGGACGCCCTGCGCGAACTGGTAAGCCGCCAGATCGAAGCCGGGGTCGACGGACTGGTACCCGTGGGGACAACCGGGGAGAGTCCGACGGTGAGCCATGAGGAAAACATCGAAGTGATCCGCATCGTCGTGGAAGAAACCGCCGGAAGGGTTCCGGTTATCGCCGGCACTGGATCCAACTCCACCGCCGAGGCAATCGACATGACCGTGCGCGCCAAAGCCCTGGGGGCGGACGCAACCCTGCAGGTGGCGCCGTACTACAACAAACCCAGCCAGGAGGGCTTTTACCGTCATTTCGAAGCGGTGGCCCGGGACGGCGGCCTGCCGGTACTGGTATACAATATCCCCGGGCGTACGGCAAAAAATATCAATGTCGAAACCCTTCTCCGTCTTTCTAAAGTCCCGGGAATCATCGGGGCGAAGGAAGCCAGCGGAGACCTGTCCCAGGTCATGGACCTGATCGCGGGAACCGGCGCTGATTTCTGCGTACTTTCGGGAGACGACAATATCACCCTTCCCATGATGTCCCTGGGGGCCGACGGGGTTGTCTCGGTTGCGAGCAACCTGATTCCCCGGCAGATGAAGCAGCTGACCGCGCTGGCGGCTTCAGGAAAATACGACGAAGCCCGGACCCTGCACTACGAACTGCTGCCCCTTTTCCGGGCCATGTTTCTGGATACCAATCCGATTCCCGTTAAATACGCGTACGGTCTCATCCACGGCGGCGGCAGCCACTATCGACTGCCCCTGTGCGAGCCTTCGGAATCAGTGACCGCCTCGATCCGCGATCTCCTCAAAGAATACCGGCTGATCTGAGACTGTTCTACAAGAGCACGAGGTTCTCAGGCGGGTATGGGCGGCTTAGGCGATACTCGAAATAATCCGTCTGACGTCGGCAACCGACAGGCTCTCGGCCCGGGCCGCAGGGTCGATACCGGCCTGTTCCAAAGCAGCCAGAT
>CAWZYW010000592.1:0-2264 GCA_963966255.1 uncultured Salinispira sp.
GGATACCACCGAGCATATCGAATATCGCGCGGACGGGATCATCTTCAGCACCTCCACGGGTTCAACGGCCTACTCGGCTGCCGCCGGCGGACCGATCCTTCATCCGGAAATGGAAGCACTGATCTTGAATCCGATATGCCCCTTTACGCTTTCGCACCGTCCGCTGGTGTTGCCGGCGCATGCCGGGTTGAGGGTGGAAATATTGCCGGATCAGAGAACCAGCCTCAATCTCACCGTTGATGGCCAGCTTGATTATGATGTTGCCCCCGGAGATCAATTGCGAATCAAACGGGCCGAACGACCGGTTAATATATTATATTCCGGAAAGCGCAGCTTCTATGAGGTGCTGCGGGCGAAATTAAATTGGGCCGGTGGACCGGAGTAGGGTCGCACCCGGGAGGATCTGTTGCTCGAAAATCTTCACATCGTGAACTATGCTCTTATCGAAGAACTCGAACTGGATTTCTCGAATGGCATGAACACCCTGACCGGAGAGACCGGAGCAGGTAAAAGCATTCTCGCCGGAGCCCTGGGACTGTTGCTGGGGGCCAAGGCTACCACCGCCTCAATTCGAAACGGCTGTGATCAGGCCAGGGTCAGCGGGACCTTTCTGCTCCCCCCCGAAGGCGATGCGGCGCGGGACAGTCGGGAATGGCTTGAGGAACAGGGAATCGAGCCCGAGGATGATCGGGTTATTATCCGACGGGTGCTGAAAAGCACGGGTAAGGGCAATTCATTTATCCAGGGGAACATGATTCCCCTCCAGAAGCTCGAAGAATTCACCGCGATCTTGCTGGATATGCATGGACAACACGAACATCAATCTCTTTTCAATATTCAGCATCATCGCCGATTTATCGACGCGTATGGTGATTTGACGGATCTGAGAGACAAGGTTCAGCGTGATTTCCTCTTTCTCAACGAAAGAAAAGAAGAGCTCGACACCCTGCTGAATGACGAACGCGAGCGGGATCGGGAAATCGAGTTGCTTCGCTACGCTATCCGCGAGATCGACGAGCTGGATATCCAGCCGGGTGAAGACGATTCCCTGGAAAGCGAGCGCATCCGCTTGCAGCAGTATGAGAAACTGTTCGCCCATATCGACGGGGCCCATAATGCATTGAAGGAAGAAGGCGGCGGTGCCATCGGTCTGGTATACGCCGCGGTGAAGGCCCTTCAGGCCGCTTCGGGAATCGACGAGTCGCAGCGGGATAATGCCGGTCGCCTGGAATCGCTGTATTACGAACTTGAGGATATTTCCGGTCAGGTCAGCGGCTATCTGGATGACTTGAGTTATGATCCGCAGCGGCTGGAATTCATTGAAGAACGGCTGGCGGAAATAACCCGGGTCAAACGGAAATACGGAGCGAACCTTGGCGATGTCGCCCGTTACCGCCAGGAGGCTGAGGAAAAGCTGGAGCGCTTCGAGCATTCCGATGAATACATCGCTCAGCTGAAGAAGGAAATTGTAAAACTGGAAAATGACCTGATCGAAACGGCCAGGCGCTTGTCGGCTGGCCGGAAGGAAGCCTCCGGAAGGCTCGAAGGGCAGGTCAGAGGCAGCCTGGCAGCTCTGGGTATGCCAAAGGCCCGGTTTTCCGTTTCGCTGACCCAGAAGTTATCGGAGCGGGGAGTGCCGGTTTGCGGGGCATCGGGTATCGATCGGGTGGAATTTCTTCTGTCGGCCAATGCGGGGGAACCTTTGAAGCCCCTGCGGAGCATCGCTTCGGGCGGAGAAATCAGCCGGGTAATGCTGGCTATCAAGACGGCATTGGCGGACAGCGATGATATCCCGACCCTGGTTTTCGATGAAATCGATTCGGGTATCGGCGGCGAAGTCGGTCGGGCCCTGGGGGAACATCTCCAGAATCTCTCATCCCGGAAGCAAATTTTATGCATCACCCATCTCGCCTCGATTGCGGCCCATGCCGATAATCATATCCGGGTCAGTAAGATCGAGGCGGGCGGACGCACAATTACCACCGCGGAGGCGGTGCGGGACCGGCGGCGGATCGAGGAAATCGCCAGAATGCTTTCCGGCGACAGTCAAACCGAAGCCAGCCTTTCCCATGCGGAGCAGCTCCTGACATCATCCTCTAAATAATGCCTTCAAATCGGCGGGGGAAAACGCTATACTGTACCTGAAACGGGGGAATACATGGGCAAGGGCAGTACAGAGGCCCAGCGAACATATGCCGACAAGGTTCGGGGGTATAAGGAGGGAATCGAACAAAACCCCCAGCCTGAGGAAAGCATTCTTAAGG
>CAWZYW010000593.1:0-2254 GCA_963966255.1 uncultured Salinispira sp.
TATAAGAGACAGGCATATCCTCACTGATCAACGCCAGAGGACCGTGCTTCAGTCCGCCGGATGAAAAACCTTCGGCGTGGATGTAGGAGATTTCCTTCAGCTTGAGGGCGCCTTCCAGGGCGATGGCGTACTGATTACCCCTGGCCATATATAGAATGCTCTGGTAATCCTTGTACTTCTTAGCCAGTTCGCGAATTCGATCCCGCAGACCCAGGGTCCGATGGATCTTGTTGGGCAGTTCAAGCAGGGCGTCCACCAGCTCCTTGCCCCGGCGTACCGGTACGTCACGCATACGGCCAAGCAGCAGAGCCATCAGGGCGAGCACGGTGGACTGGGAGGTAAAGGCCTTGGTGGAGGCAACCGATTTTTCCGGACCGGCGTGGGTGTACACCCCGCCTTCGGTGAGGCGGGCCAGGGTTGAACCCACCACGTTGACGATGCCGAGCACCCGTCCGCCCTTGTTCTGCACTTCCTTCACGGCCATGATGGTGTCGGCGGTCTCGCCGCTCTGGCTGATGGCCAGGTAGAGGGTATACCGCTGGACAATGGGATTGCTGACCCGGTACTCGGAGGCGTCGAAGACCTGGACGGGAATCCGGGCGAGGTTCTCGATCATGCCCGCGCCGACCATACCGGCGTAGTAACCGGTTCCCATGGCGAGAATATGTATGCGATTAATATCGAAGAAATCCCGCTTTTCCAGATTCAGGCCGCCGAGCTTGGCGGTGCCGAAGTCCTTCAACAGGCGTCCGCCCTCGCCCATGGCGCGGCTCACCGCGTCGGGCTGCTCCATAATTTCCTTGATCAGGAAATGCTCGTACTCGCCTTTCATGGCCTCGGCGGCTTCGATATCCACCTCTTCGACGGGTTTCTGGATTTCCTGCTGATGCCGGTTCACCGTCTTGTATTCCCGGGGGCTTATGACCGCCATCTCCCCGTCGTCCAGAAAGATGGCCTGGCGGGAAAGGCCGATAAAGGCGGTGGCGTCGCTTGCAAGGATCATCTCCTTCTCGCCGACGCCGACGATCAACGGGCTGCCGTTGCGGGCGCCGATGAGCAGTTCGCTGTCGTCCTTGAACAGTACGATGATGCCGTAGGTACCTTCGATGCGGTCCAGAGCGGCGCTGACCGCCTCTTCTGGTCCGCGGGTTTCGTCGAGGTAATAATCGATCAGATGAGCAAGGACTTCCGAATCGGTTTCGCTTTTGAACTCATAGCCTTTATCCTGAAGCTCACGACGCAGGTCGACAAAATTGTCGATGATGCCGTTGTGAACCACCGCCACCTTTCCGTTTCCGCTGAGGTGGGGATGGGCGTTCTCATCGGAAACGCCGCCATGGGTGGCCCAGCGGGTGTGGGCGATGCCGATGGTGCTGGCAGCCCGGGACGGCAGGGCATTTTCCAGGTTGACCAGCTTTCCCTGTTTTTTTACCACATTGATGGAATCGCCCTGGAGGAAGGCAACTCCGGATGAGTCATAGCCCCGGTACTCCAGTTGGCGAAGTCCCTGGATCAGCACCGGCATTGCCTTCCTGGGGCCGCAGTATCCCACTATTCCGCACATACAAGCTCCTTTTCACGACAATGGCTTTTCAGGCCGTCAACCGTATATAATCCGGCGAATCTGGCGGGTGCTTAATTCCGGCGCAGAAAAGCGCAGCCGGGGAAGCTCTCCCTGGATCATCTGATAGATTTCGTCGTTTTTCATATTTTGTTTTTGCAGCTGCAGATGCCGATCGCGGATATACTCACGATAGTCCCGTTTGAAAAACTCCCCCAGGTCATCGAGTAACATTTCCAGATCACGATGACTCAGGGGGTAATTCTGAAGGATGTGTTGTTTAAAGTCTTCATCAATCCGAAGCATGATTATTATCTGTTGACTATGACCATAGCTCAATAACGAAGTATCTTCAATATTATCAGCTTTTTTTGCCCGATTTCAGGTAGATATTTGACCCTTTTTTAACAATCCAGGCTGCAGTCTCCGCTGCGGTAGCCAGGAATCCGATAAAGAATATCATCCGGGTCCCAAGCCACCACGGTCCGGTTAGAATCGGGGCGGTTGAAGATTTCCCTTCCGGACTCTGGGAATACAATCCCCGCAAAAAAGCGAGCCAGGCGAACAGGAGCACCTCAGCCAGGGTCGCCGCCGCAGAACCGTCGGTCAGCCGCCAGGTGCGCCGCCCCCTTCGTATTTTCATTACCTGCACCGCCATTTCAGCCAGCCATAATGCGGTGAGCGCATAGGTGA
>CAWZYW010000594.1:0-2250 GCA_963966255.1 uncultured Salinispira sp.
AGCTCCCCCCGGAGGCGGGACGGATAGTGCAGGTGAGGCAGAGGATCCGGACGATACCGTCGCCCTCGAAGGGGCCCAGCGCAAGGGGGACAATCAAGGACGGCACACCACCACCAACAGCCGGCTCTATCATCTGCCCTTCGGCGCGTGGATTGCCGATGTCCCTGGATTGAGGGAATTGAAAATCTGGGGCGACGAGGACGACCTTGCCCAGGTATTTCCCGAGATTGCCGAGCTCTCCGAACAGTGCCGGTTCAGGGACTGCCGCCATGAAGCCGAGCCGGGCTGCGCGGTCCGCGAGGCCCTGGAAGGCGGCGAACTTGATGAGCGCCGTTACGCCAGCTGGCAGAAGCTTCAGCGGGAACTCGATTATCTCGAGCGGCGAACCGATGAACAGGCCGCCCGGGCCGAACGGGCCAAGTGGAAGGCAATTAACAAGAGCATGCGGAATTTCAGGAAGCCGGGGCGTTGAGCCCCGGCACCTGCCGTTGGCTTATCTGACTATCTTGATATTAAAATTCGCATTGCCCGCCGCCCCCCAAAGCCTGAGCCACAAAGGCAGGTACATCTCCATGCCCCGGGCCTGGCCGATGTCCCCCAGGTCGATGATATCCTTCCAGCCGAACCACCCGCGAAGGACCTTTTCCACCTCCGCCTTGGCTCCGGTATCGTTACCGGCCATGAACATGCTGTGGTCTCCGTCGGCCAGGGCGCCGGGGCTTACCATAAGTGAGGCGGTTACTGAGTTCAGAGTCTTCACAACCCTGCTTTCCGGCAGAGCAGCCTGGACTCGTTCTCCCAGGGAATCATCATTTACTATAGATAGTGTAGGGGGCATTCCGTTGGAAAAATCCAGGGGATTGGTCAGGTCGATGATAATCTTCCCCGCCAATGCCGCCGGTCCGATCTGCTTCAGAACTTCGAGAACCACTTCTCCCGGCAGGGCCAGGAAGACCAAGTCCGCTACCGCTGCCGCGTCCAGGTAGGTGGCAAGCCGGATGCCTTCGCGTTCGGCGATCCAGGCGGAAAAAGGCGGGTTTCCATCGTGGTCACCCTCGTCGGCGGCCATGGTTTTTTCCATGCTTCGGGTACCCATGGTGACCGGTTCTCCCAGGCTGTGTATTTTGTCGGCAATGGTCTTTCCGACCATGCCGGTACCGAATACTGCAATTTTCATATGCCCCTCCTCGAATTCAGCAAGTTCAGTATAGGGAACTTGAGTAAAATAGTCTAAAATTCGATACAAAGAGAATTGCCAAATATTGGAGGAGATCGTGGCATCCCGATTCGAAACGGAGCTTTCCGGGGGCAAGGCATTTTCGCTGGGGAACACCGTCGAGGTGGTCGAGGCGGTCCTTGCTGATCCGCAGCTGTTTGATGATTATCTTGAGCTGTTCTCATCCGCCGATTCTCAGGTGGTTATGCGTGCATCAAACGGGCTCAAGCGTATTTTTCATGAACGGCCCGAGTGGTTCGAAGCGCGTATTGACGAGATTATCGACCTTCTTGCCGAAAATCCCCAGGACAGCGCCCGCTGGACCCTGGTGCAGATAGTAAAAACCCATCGGCGATTGCTTTCTGATAGACAAATGGACCGATCAATCGAGATCGCCCGGCGCTTTGTCCTCGAATCTGCCGAGTGGATTACCCTCGCCCAATCCATGGATCTGTTACTGGTTCAGACTTCCCGCTGGCGGGCTGATTCTTTACTCAGTTCGCGTATTGAGGAATTGACCAAAGACTCCCGCAAAGCGGTTGCGGGCAAAGCGAAAAAACTGGCCGAGGCGATGCTGCTGGAATAGCAAAGCCGTGCGATAATCTTGCTAATACACTGCGAACGATTATCGACTGATCTGTTATCCAGAAGGGGAGGGAGATGTATGGAAAACGATGCCAGGGCGAAGGCCCACAGTTATTTCTCAGCCGACTGCTTCAACCGTATCTGGGAGCTCATGGAAAAATCCCATCGCGGCGATGAAGATAATCAGGAAATGCTGCGCCTTACCTTTGCCTCCCACTGGCACTGGACCCGCCGGGAGGACGTGGATGATACTAAGCTTTCGGTGGCATTGTGGATGAATGCCCGGGTCGCGGCGGTCATCGGCATGGGAGAGTTGGCCCTGGATCAGGCCAGGCGCTGCCTCGAGATAAGCGGCGGCCAGGATATCCCTCCATTCTATCTCGGCTATGCTCATGAAGCCCTGGCCCGGGCTCATTATGTTCGGGGAGAGGCTTCCGAGGCGGCAATGC
>CAWZYW010000595.1:0-2235 GCA_963966255.1 uncultured Salinispira sp.
GTTTTGCTAGGCGCCTGGTCCCTGATGCGGCTGTGAACCGTTCGGGGGATTGTGTCAGGCGATTTTATGTCCGTCCTTGTCCTTTTCCAGGATCGGCGTTTCGATCTTGCAGATATCCGTTGCGAATTTGCGGCGGGTGTGGAACCGGCAGCCACTGGGGGGATTCTCCGGGCTCGGTACATCGCCGGTCAGGGGAACCGACTCGGTATTTCTCTCGGGATCAGCAACAGGTACCGCAGAAAGCAGGCTCTGGGTATAGGGATGCCGGGGGTTTGCGTATAACTGCTTCGAAGTCGCTGTCTCGGCCATCTTGCCGAGATACATCACCGAAACGCGGTCCGAAATATATTCAACCACCGAAAGGTCATGGGCAATGAACAGGAAGGTAAGGTCGAAGTCCTGCTGAAGACCGATAAGCAGGTTGAGCACCTGCGCCTGGATGGATACGTCCAAGGCGGACACCGGCTCGTCGCAGACAACCACGTTGGGAGTGAGCGCCAGCGCCCGGGCGATGCAGATACGCTGTCGCTGACCGCCGGAAAACTCATGGGGATAGCGGTTTGCCGCCGCTTTGGGCAGGCCGACCCGATCCAGCAGTTCCATAACCCATCCGTCCAGGCTGGAACCCCGGTGCAGGTCGAATTCCTTGGGGCCCTCCCCGATAATGTCTTTAACCATCATGTGGGGATTCAGGCTGGCCCAGGGATCCTGAAAAATCATCTGGATCTGACGTCGGGCGACTTTCAAGGTTTCGCCGTTCATGGTGAGCATATCGGTTTCACGGGCGATAAGATCGGCTTCCTTCTTGAGCTGTTTCATTTCCACGCTCAGGGGATGCAGAACCCGCTTTGATTCGCCATTCGACAGACGGCTATTGTATTCTTCCCGGATCTCGAGACGCTTGAGATCGAGCTCATCGACTTTCGAAACCACATCGTCCTTGGGATTCAGATATACGCGACCTTCATCCGGTTCGTACAGCCGGAGGATCGATCGACCCACGGTGGTCTTCCCGCATCCGGACTCGCCCACCAGACCGAGGGTTTCGCCTTTTTTCAGATCGAAATTAATATTGTCTACGGCTTTGAGTATGAGGCTCTGGTTCGAGAAGTACGAGGCCTTCACCGGAAAATATTTTTCCAGGCGCTGAACCTTCAGCACCGTTTCAGCAGTTTTCTTTTCTACGCTCACGACCGGGCCTCCGACTTGCGCGCTTTTCTCTTTTCCTGGCGGTCATATTCGTTACGCCAGGCCTTGCCGCCGAATTCGCTTAGTACATCGATATCGGTGATGGATTGGCTTTCCCGAACCTCGTCGCTGTACAGGAAGCAGCGGACCTTCCGTCCATTTTCCACTTCCACCAACGCGGGCTCCGCCTCAAGGCATTTCGGCATGGCCTTGGGGCAGCGGGAAGCGAACTTACAACCCTTTGTGAGCTGTTTGGTATCCGGTAGGCTGCCGGGGATCGCCTTGAGCAGCTTCCGCTTGCCCATCTCGTCCCGGGCTCCCTGGCCCAGCACGGGAATGGATCCCAGCAGGCCCTGAGTGTAGGGGTGCAGCGGCTTTTTGAACACATCCTTCACCGGTGAATCTTCCACGATGACCCCGGCGTACATGACAACTACCCGCTCGGTGAAGCTGGCTATAACCGCCAGGTCGTGGGTGATAAACATGGTGGCCATATTCTGCTCTTCGGTGAGCTGCTTCATAAGGCGCAGGATCTGGGCCTGTATGGTCACGTCCAGGGCGGTGGTGGGTTCATCGGCGATCATCAGGCGGGGCTGACAGGCCATGGCCATGGCAATCATCACCCGCTGGCGAAGCCCTCCGGAAAGCTGGAAAGGATATTCTTTCAAACGTTCTTTTTCATCGGAAATTCCGACCAGTTTCAGCAGCCGGGCGGCCTCATTCATGGCATCTTCTTCGCTCATGTTCCGGTGAAGAAGCAGGGCTTCGGTGATCTGGAAGCCGATGGTGAATACCGGATTCAGGCTGGTCATGGGCTCCTGGAAGATCATGGAAATGTCGTTACCCCGCACCTTCCGGTAATCTTCTTCGGGAAGCTTGGTCAGGTCGCGCCCGGCGAAATTTATTTCGCCTGACACGATCCGTCCCGGAGGTGAAGGTACCAGGCCCATGACGGACATGGAAGTCTGGCTTTTGCCGCAGCCCGACTCGCCGACTATACCGACGGTTTCCCCTTCGTTGACGGTGAGTGAGATCCCGTCAACCGCC
>CAWZYW010000596.1:0-2231 GCA_963966255.1 uncultured Salinispira sp.
CGGCGAAGGCGAGACCGATATCCGGGCCATCGCCCTGAGAGAAGCCGAAGAGGAATCCGGACTTCCCGCCGGGAGCATCAGCCCGGCAGCTTGCCGGATATTCGATATCGACATCCACCCCATCCCCCCCGGCAAAGGTGAGCCGGCCCACGAACACTTCGATCTCCGCTTTCACTTTTATGCCGACAGTCGTCTTCCCTTGACGGTCAGCGATGAATCCCATGATCTGGCCTGGGTTGAGCTCGACCGGATGGAAGACTACACCCGGGAGGAAAGCCTGTTGCGCATGCGCCGGAAACTCCCCATTTCCCGGGCTGCGGGAGGAAAGGGGTGATATTCCGCCTGATCGACGGCGTTTCCCGGCTTGATTCCGCCTCATGGCAGGGAATGGTCTCCGAGAGGGACAGTCCCTTTCTGGAACATCACTGGCTGTCGGCCTTCGAAGACTCCGGGGCCATATCTCCCGGCGAGGGATGGCAGCCCCTTCATCTGGTCGGATTTGACCGTGAAAGCGATGCCGAGTCACTGAGTTCTCCCCGTTACGCCCTGCCGCTCTATATAAAATCCCACAGCTGGGGAGAATTCGTTTTCGATTTCGCCTGGGCGGATGTGGCTTCCCAGTTGGGACAGGAGTACTATCCCAAAGCCGTTGGAGTGGTCCCCGCCACCCCCGTCACCGCTTACCGGGACATTAATCCCGCCGGAGATCCGCAATTACTGGGAATGGCGTTGGAGTATCTTGAGAAGACCCTGCCGGCCATGGGCATTCGCAGCCTGTCATTCCTGTTTACCGAGGACGATTTCGCCGAACGGCTCGAGCCCCTGGGCTATCACCGCTGGGTCCACCAGGGTTTTGTCTGGGCCCGGGATGAGATGGAGGATTTTGACGCCTATCTGGCCCGGTTCCGAAAGAATCAGCGAAAGAATATCCGCGTAGAGCGCTCGAGCCTGGAAAAACAGGAGCTGACCGTGCGCATTCTTCGCGGTGAGGATCTGGGCAGTGCCGAGGCCGATGATATGTTCGATCTCTACGAGCAGACCAATGATCAGTTCGGTCCGTGGGCGGCGAAATTCCTCAACCGTGAGTTTTTCCAGTTGGCCTTTCAGCGCTGCGCGTCCCAGATCCTGCTGGTCAGCGCCGAGGATTCCGGAGGGAACTGCGTCGGCCGCTCGATGCTGGTCTTCAAGGACCGGCGGATGTACGGCCGCTACTGGGGCAGCCGTGGTTTTCACAAACACCTGCACTTCAATCTTTGCTACTACGAACCCATCGATTTCTGTCTCAGGGAAGGCATAGACCTCTTCGATCCGGGCATGGGCGGCGAGCACAAAATTCGCCGGGGATTCCATGGGGTGGAGCAGTACAGCATGCACAAGTATTTCGATCCCATGATGGATCGGATATTCGCCGCAAACATCGGTCAGTTCAACCGCCAGGCCCGCCAGATTATTACCTCGGTCAACGATTCCCTCCCGCAAAAGGCTGATAACTGATACAATTCATCCCATGATCGCAGTCCGCCGGAGAGCCCATGGCCGCTAGGACCATCCATCGACGAATCAGGGGAAGCATTCTGCTGATCCTTCCGGTCTCGTTTTTTCTCATTTTTTCGGTGGGCATGCTCATCCGCCTGGCCGCGGATACCCGGTTCGTACCTTCCCGCAGCGAGCGCCAGGCGCTGGTGCAGCGGGACGCTCACGTGACGGTGATATTTCCCGAACAACGGCCGAATTTCTACAGTCTGATCCGCACCGGGCTGGAGCAGTATCTTGAGGACGAGGGAGCGGATTTTATCGGCCTGCAGTACTTGCGGCCCTTTCCGTTTATGAGTTCCGGCGAGTCCATGCTCCGTCAGAGCGAGATCGTGGCCCTGGCCCAGGTCGACGGAATTATCATCTCGCCCCCCCGATCGGAAGAGCTGGCGGAAATACTCATTGATGCCCGGGATCGCGGCATCGCGATTCTCGCCCTGAATAATAATCTCGGACCCGATGCCGTGGATACGGTGGTGGGTGTCGACAGTTACCAGGCGGGGAGGCAGATCGGCGAGGTCGCGGCCGGGCTGCTTTTCGAACCGACCCGCGGATACTTCATCTCCGGGGCCGATACGCTTATCCCGGATCCGGATCAGTTCCTTCGGGGTTTGAGGGAAAGCATCTTCGCTTCGGGATCGGGGATAAGCGTTCTCTCAGCTCCCCTGGAAGCCCGGGACGTGTTTGCCCGCCAGAGG
>CAWZYW010000597.1:0-2228 GCA_963966255.1 uncultured Salinispira sp.
GGTCCATCGGGCAGGGTCAGGGTTCCGGCCAGATCGAATCCGTCCCTGGGAATGCGGATTTCTTCAGTCCGATACGGAAACGGCGGCTTCGGATCCTGCGGCCGATTCAGAACCGGAGCGGCGTTGCCGCGGGAAAGCAGAAGGGGAGCCTGGAAGCCCGGCTGATTCCAGGTTCCGTCGATAATCCCTTCGGGGGTGAGACGCCCTTCGTAGAAACCCTGGGCGGCGGAAACCGTAATGCGGATGAGCCCGTCGCCGCTGATGCTCAGTTCAGCGGGAATTCCAGTAGCTCCCTGCTGGGGGCTGTCCATGACCCAGTTGCCTTCGGGGGTCGTTCGAAATACCAGAGGCAGCTTTTGGGTCCCGACAGCCAACTCGCCGGACCATATACCGTCCAGATCTACCGGCTCGGCGTTGGGAACCGGTGGCTCAGGCGCGTCGGGAGACGGCTCTTCCGGCGCTGTGGCCGGGACTCCGACACAGCCGGACCATAGGATGGAACCGAATAAAAATAAAGCGAGAAACGGGTTGAAGCTCGAGTTTTTCATATCTCCTCCCGATGCTTCAATTGTAATACATGTCGGTGCGGCGAAAACGGCTGATATCAGAAAAGTCGTTTAATACAGTTCAATGTGGAACACGTCGATGGAAACCCTTCCCGGTTCATAGGCGGCCACCACTGCGATTGAGCTTAAATTCGCCGGACGCAGGCGTTTGAGGGCGGTCATCTCCCCTTTGAAAGCTTCCCAGGGAATCTCGGCGACCTGTTCGCCGGCCCCCGCCTGTGCGTCGGGTATAAGCGCTCCGAAATAAGCCCAGGGGAGCCGGTTTCCGGTGGTGCGTAGGTGAACATAGAATCCGCTTCCGCGGTTTACCGAATAGCGTATTCGAATACCGCGGTAGTTTTCCGGGCTGATGCCGTTACGGCCGCTGTCCAACGGGAGGCGAACCTGTACGAAGCCTCCGTTGTTTTCCAGGGTGACATCCCCTTCCATGCGAAGGACCCGGCGACCGTCGAGTTCGATGATTCCCGCCTGGATATCGGACCGGCCTCCCATGACGCGATCGGTGAAGCCCTGCCAGTACCCCCCCACCTGGGAGGAACCGTCCGCGGAAGTGAAATCATCGATAACCAGGCTTTTGTAAGACCACAACGCACCGGCTGACAGGCTCAGCAGGGCGATCAGCGGCTTCATGCAGCTTCTCCGTCATCCGGAGCCTCAAGGGCCTGAAGTCTGCGTTCACGAAGGAAGAGGAAAAACGGCAGACCGAAAGAAACCCCGACGGCCATCCCTCCGATCAGGGCGACCCACCAGAATTTCACGCCGATGCGCCGGGTTTCGAATCCGAGAAAAACCAGAAACGCCAGGGCGGCAACCGCCAGGTCCCAGGCGAAAAAGGCAGTCTCCGGGGTAGCGTACACAGCGGCGAAGTGATCGACCAGGGAGTATTCGCCGTCGGCCAGCATCGCCGGCATCTGGCTATACGGCATGATAATTCCAACAACTGACAGTACCAGGAAAATCCAGGCTTTAGCGTTCACGGGAACCTCCGTGGCAGAAATATACTGCCCGGAGGCTTGATAGGCAAAAAACCCGGAAAGGCTTATTTTTGATCCGTCGCGTTCTGATCTCCGCCTTCGTCTTCGGGGGACTGATTCCGACCGATATAGAGGAAGCGGCGAATTTTCTTCGTCGGAGTTTTTTCGAATTCGTCCTTTTGCTCGATTACGCGGTGGAGCCGGGCAAAATTACTGAGCTGGCGATTCACCTGCTGCTGAACCTGTTTCAGATATTCTCCCACGTCCTGGGGTATGTGCGAGGCATTTTCCGCCAGGTTTTCGAAGTACTCCGTGATGGCCTCGTAATTCAGCTTGATACGGGCGACGATGGATTGTTCTTCCTGATACACCAGGGATTCTTCGACGAACTCAACATTATTGATCACCGGTTCAATGGCTTCAGGATAGATGTTTTCCCCGCTGGGTCCGAGGATCAGGTTTTTCAGCCGCCCTTTGATGTACAGGTAATCCCGCTCGAATGCCCCGAGGTCGCCGGTCCGGAACCAACCGTCTTCGCTGAGAACCTCGCTGGTTTTTTCCTCGTTCCGGTAGTATCCCTGCATGACGCTGGGACCTCTGACGAGAATTTCGCCGACTCCGTCGTCGTCGGGATTATCAAGGCGCACTTCCAGACCGGGCACCACCGGGCCTGTCTCTTATACACATC
>CAWZYW010000598.1:0-2221 GCA_963966255.1 uncultured Salinispira sp.
GTTATAACATGTCTCTTTCCAAAGAACGGATAAAAGAAGTTGTTGAAAAATTCGGTGGATCGGAAAAAAACACCGGAACGCCTGAAGTGCAGATTGCACTTCTCACCGAGAGAATTCTCGAACTGACCGAGCACCTCAAGGAGCACAAGAAGGACCACTCTTCCCGGAGAGGTCTTCTGAAGCTCGTCGGCCAGCGCCGTCGGCTGCTGCGCTATCTGAAAGGAAAGGATCTGGAAAGTTACCGGGCAATTCTCTCCGAGCTAAACCTGCGTAAATAGTGTATACTGAGCAGAGCTGAACATCCCGATCGGTCTTCCCGGACCGATCGCGGTTTTTACACGCATTAGGAGAAAGAATGCATCGCGTAACATTGAAAATCGGTGAAGAGGAATTAGCATTAGAGACCGGCCGGATGGCTAAACAGGCCAACGGATCAATTTTCGCCACCTACGGCGGTTCAAGCGTTTTAGCCACCGTCTGCTGCGGATCAAAACCCGTGGAAGACCTGGATTATGTCCCGCTTTCTGTTGACTATAATGAGAAATACTACGCAGCCGGTAAAATCCCCGGCGGATTCCTGAAGCGGGAAGGCCGTCCCAAGGATAAGGAAATCCTGGTTTCCCGTCTCATCGACCGGCCCATGCGGCCCTTATTCAGCAAATCCTTCAAACGTGAGATTCAGCTGGTGCCCACCACTATCTCGACGGATAACATCAACCCACCCGACGTGGTCGGCATGGTTGCCGCCTCTGCAGCGGTCATGGTTTCGGATATTCCCTTCGACGGCCCCGTCGGCGCAGTGAGAGTCAGCCTGGTGGAAGGCGAATACGTGGTTAACCCCACCTTTGCTCAGGTAGAAGTTTCCGACCTCGACATCATCGTGGCCGGTACCCTCGAAGGCATCACCATGGTGGAGGGCGGAGCCAAGATGGTCAGCGAAGAGCAGATGATCGAAGCCATTGAAAAGGCCCGTCCGGTTATTACCGATATCTGTAATCTGCAGATTGAACTCCGCAAGCTGGCCGGCAAGGAAAAGCTTCCTCTGGTCGAAAGCGTTGAAGAGTTCGCCCTGAAGGACGAAATCTGGAACAAAGCCTTCCCCAAAATGGAAGAAGCCTGCTTTGTAATCGGCAAGTTCGAGCGCAAGCATGCCATAAATAAGGTGATCGACGAGATTGCATCGGAGTACGCCGACCGCATCGCCGATGAAGACAAGAAAAAATTCCACGGTCTTTTCGAAGAAATGGAACAGAAGATTCTCCGGACTTCAATCGTCGAGAAAGGCGTGCGCGTCGACGGCAGAAGCCCGGTGGATATCCGGCCGATAACCGTTGAGAAAGACGTGCTGCCCCGGGTGCATGGTTCAGCACTGTTCACCAGGGGCGAAACCCAGGCCCTGGCTGTGACAACCCTGGGAACCGTTCGGGATGAGCAGATCATGGATACCATCGACGGCGACCGCCGTGAACATTTCCTGCTGCATTACAACTTCCCCCCGTTCAGTGTCGGCGAGACCGGACGGCTCGGAACCGGACGCCGGGAAATCGGTCATGGCCACCTGGCCCACCGTGCCCTGGAGGCCGTGCTTCCCCAGAAAGCTGATTTCCCCTATACCATTCGGATTGTTTCAGAGGTCCTGGAATCAAACGGCTCTTCCTCCATGGCAACGGTTTGCGGCGGCAGCCTTTCGCTGCTGAATGCCGGTATCCCGGTGAAAAAGCCGGTAGCCGGAATTGCCATGGGCATGATTCAGGAAGGCGATAAGTCGGTCATCCTCAGCGATATCCTCGGCGAAGAGGATCACCTGGGCGACATGGACTTCAAAGTAGCGGGTACCGAAGACGGCATTACCGCCTTCCAGATGGATATCAAGGTATCCAACGTGAGCCCTGAAATTATGAAGACCGCCCTCGCGCAGGCGAAAGAAGGCCGGATGCACATTCTCGGCATCATGAATGAACTGATCTCCGAGCCTGAAGCGGATCTCAGCGAGTTCGCTCCCCGGATCATCAGCTTCACCGTCGACCAGGACGATATCGGAGCCCTCATCGGACCCGGCGGAAAAGTCATCAAAGGAGTCAACGAGAAGTTCGGCGTTGAAACCAATATCGAAAACGACGGAACGGTTACCATCTACTCCACCGACGCTGCCAGCGCCCGGGAAGCCAAAGCCAGTTTCCTGTCGCTTCTTGAAGAACCGGAAATCGGCAAGATCTATCCC
>CAWZYW010000599.1:0-2220 GCA_963966255.1 uncultured Salinispira sp.
CCTGTACGGCACGGTTATCGAACCGAAGACCGAGCACTGGCCCCGGATCAACGGCGAAATCGAGTTCGAAAACGTGGGCTTTACCTATGACGGCGGACAGACCGTCCTGAAAAGCTTCGACCTGAGAATCCCCTCGGGGCAGACCGTCGCCCTGGTGGGAGCAACCGGCAGCGGGAAAACCACAATAGTGAACCTTATCTGCCGATTCTACGAACCGAGCTCCGGCAGGATTCTTATCGATGGGAAGGATTACCGGGATCTGGGGCTTCCGGTGCTGAGGGGTAATCTGGGTTACGTGCTTCAGTCTCCCCAGCTTTTTAATATCAGCATCAGGGAGAACATCAGATACGGAAACCTCGAGGCCAGCGACGAGCAGGTCGAGGAAGCGGCGAAGCTGGCGAACGCCGACGGGTTCATAATGGAAATCGACAAGGGATACGATGCCGTGGTCGGCGAGGGGGGCAATCATCTGTCCACCGGCCAGAAACAACTGATAAGCCTGGCCCGGGCCATACTTGCCGATCCCGCGATCATCGTTCTGGACGAAGCGACCAGCTCGGTGGATCCGGAAACTGAGAAACTGATCCAGGACGCAATCCACATGGTGCTCCAGGGCCGCACCAGTTTTGTCATTGCCCACCGGCTGAGTACCATCAGGGAAGCCGACCGTATCCTGGTCATCGAGAAGGGTCGGATTATCGAAGACGGCGACCACGATCAGTTGATTGCCGCCGACGGCAGCTATGCCGATATGTATCGCCGCCAGTTTATGGAAGAAGAGGAATTCCGCGTCCTCAGCGGTGGGGCTTGATAATGCGGCGACGGCTCAAGTATGCTCATTGATATGAGCGATCTGGGAGCTAAAATACTGGCGGTAGGCTCGGGGAAGGGCGGTGTCGGCAAATCGACCACCGCCCTGAACCTGGCCCTCCTGTCCGCCCGGGCGGGAATGCGTACCGCCCTCATCGATATGGACCCGCTATCCAATCTGGCAACCATCCTGGACCTGCCCTCCGAGCGACTGGGCGGGATTCGCCGGGAGCTGGATTCCCGCGAAATCTCGGATTACCGCCTCCGCCTGGTCCCTTCACTGGATCTTCTCTTCCCCCATCCAAATCATCGCGGAGAGATTTCCCGGGGAGAATCGGCGCTCTACGAACTGGTGTTCGAGCGCTTCGCCGCGGAGCTGGCGATGAATTACGACAGGATCATCCTGGACCTTCCGGCGGGAATCGTGCAGGACGAGAATCTGCGCATCTTTCCCCGCCTCAGGTCCATGCTGGTGGTAACCAATGCCGAACCCACCAGCCACGTTTCCGCCGGCGGATACATCAAAGCCGCCCTTGAGGTGAACCCCGACCTGCGCTTTTTTATCTGGAACAACAAATTCGAGGCCAGTGCCGACCTCGACTTCAATCCCCGGGATCTGTGGGGTAACTACAACCGCTACGCCCCGGACGAATTGCTGTTGAGCGAAAGCGCCCGGGAACGAATGGAGCATGTGGCCTTCATTCCCCCGGACCCCGCCCTGAATCTTCTCAAGTCCGGCAGCGATTTTCGCATGGATATCCTCTATAAAATCCGGGAGAGCCTTCAGGTGCTCAGGGAGGTGCTGGTGCCTCTGCCCGGGGAGGATGAGCTTTCTGCGGTACAGAAGCGGGTTCTGCGTTTTTACCTGATCAGGGAATACCGCGATCCGTCGGTAGAAGATGGGATGGCGTATTGCGAATCACTGTTTTCCGCCGGGCAATCTTCGTCAGCCTCAGCTGCCGCAGGAGGCTTTGCTCCCAGGATAGCGGCGCGGGAGTATTTCAAGCGGGAGCTGGCCAATCCGCTGACTCAGTCGGTCGGCCAGAGCCTGAAGATTCTCGATGAGATCATCGGCGCATATGAAGGCGGCCGCGGACTGACCGGCGATTTGAGACGCCAGTTTCCCGTCATGTCCAACCGCCTGCTGAGGAGCTTTTCCTTATTGGATCGCTTGATCCAGCGATCCGGAGACCGGCAGCTGCAGCGCCGCTTCGGACATGTGGATCTGCGGATGCTGCGAAACACCCTGGGCCTGGCTTTTTTTTATTACGCCATGCTGCGCCTGCTGGATCACGATGAGGTTCAGTCCATCGTGCGAGGCTTTATTCCCCGCAAACGCGCGGGAGGAAAGCTGGTGCGGGACCGGCATCGGCAGATTATGCTTCTCCTGAAAAAAGACCAGCAGTATCA
>CAWZYW010000600.1:0-2217 GCA_963966255.1 uncultured Salinispira sp.
CGCAGCTCCAGCTCAGATGATGGTCGGGGTGTGGCCCCACATGCTCTATCTGCTTTTCGCCCTGCCGGGAGTCTATGGCCTGTTTCTGCTGGCTTCGCGCGAGGGAACCCCGGCGTCCGGGATCGACCTGCTGTTTTGGATAATCATCGCCGGTTCGGTCTTTCACCAATGGATGGTCTGGCTGGTGTGGCGCGTGCAGCTGTGCTTTAACCTGATGCGCCGGCTGTTCGGGCGCTACGATCTGTTGGTCTGGGGGGGCATGTTCCTTCCCTTTCTGGTCCTGCGCATAGCGGGCACGGTGGTCCTGGCGGCCCTGGATCCGGGCTCCCTGTCGGATATCCTGCCAGTCGCTTCGACGCTGCGAATCGGCCTGGGAATCGCGCTGCTGATGCCGGCGGCCTACGGCATCTATTCGGTATTGCGCTATTTCGACCTGGTGCGGGCTTTGGGGGGCGACCATTTCAGGGCGTACTATCAGCAGCTGCCTCCGGTAACCCGGGGGGCGTTCCGCTATTCCGGTAATGTTATGTACGGCTTGGTTTTCCTCATTCTCTGGGCTGCGGCCCTGCTCTTCGATTCGCCCATGGCCCTGGCAGTCAGCGCCTTCCAGCACAGCTATATCTGGGTTCATTACTATTGCACCGAGCAGCCCGACATGGGTTTTATCTACGGACCCGGGGTGCGCCCCGGCAGCGGGAACGGGGCACCCGCTTGACCATCGGCCTCAGAACGGTTATACATCCCGAACTAACTGTCTATAGGTCAGTAATTTATAGCACACAATCCATGCGTACCTTTCGGACATTGATGCAGCTGAGCCTGACAACCGGAATGAACCGGACCCGTATGCATCAGTTTGTTTGAAAGGAAAATTTCTATGAAATTCAATGAATTTGCATTGAGCGATCCCATCCTCCAAGCACTGGAAAAGATGGGCTTCGAAGAAGCCACCGAAATCCAGGAGAAGGCTCTGCCCCTGCTCCTGGAGCAAGGTCAGGAAGACTTCATCGGCCTGGCCCAGACCGGCACCGGAAAAACCGCGGCCTTCGGCCTCCCCATTATACAGAAAGTCCCCGCAGAAGCGGGAGCTCCGGCGGCCCTGATTCTCAGCCCCACCCGGGAGCTCTGCCTGCAGATCAGCGGGGAGATGGAGCGCTTCGCCGCCGGGCTGCCGGGGATCCGCATTACCCCGGTGTACGGCGGCGCGGATATCCGAACCCAGATTTCATCAATCCGAAGGGGCAGCCAGGTCGTGGTGGCCACCCCCGGCCGGCTGGCGGACCTGATCCGCCGGGGGGTCATCGACCTCAGCGGCCTGCGCCAGCTGGTCCTCGATGAAGCGGATATCATGCTCAACATGGGCTTCAAAGAAGAGCTCGATCAGATTCTGGAAACCACCCCCGAAGGAAAGCAGGTTATCCTCCTGTCGGCCACCATGCCGCCGGAGGTGGCCCGCATTGCCAGCACCTACATGCATGAACCCCGGGAGATCACCGTGGGGCGGGCCAACGCCAGCACCGGCACCATCGAACACCGCTACACCATGGTCCACAGCAAGGACAAGTACCAGGCCCTGAAACGCCTGCTGGATTTCCACCCGGATATCTACGGCATGGTGTTCTGCCGCACCAAGGCGGCGACCCAGCGCATTGCGGACCAGCTGTCCGCCGACGGCTACAACAGTGCGGCGATCCACGGCGATCTGAGCCAGGCCCAGCGGGACCAGGTAATGAACGCCTTCCGGGATCGGGGGGTCCAGATCCTGGTGGCCACCGACGTGGCGGCCCGGGGGATCGACGTGGAGTCCATCACTCACGTCATCCATTACGATTTGCCTGACGAGGCGGAGAATTATGTCCACCGCAGCGGCCGTACCGGCCGGGCGGGCCGCACCGGCATCTCCATCGCGATAATTAATATGAAGGAACGGGGACGGATCAAACGTATCGAGCGGATGATGAACAGCAAGATCGTGCAGGTCCCGGTGCCCACTGGTGAGCAGATCTGCCGACAGCAGCTTATCAATCTCATCGACCGGGTCCACGACGTGAAAGTCGATCAGGAGCGCATCGGCCCCCACATGGCCCTTATCGAGGAAAAGCTCGCGGCTTTTGATCGCGAGGAGTTGCTGAAGCACTTCGTCTCTCTGGAGTTCAACCGTTTCCTCTCGTATTACCCTGTCTCTTATACACATCTCCGAGCCCACGAGACCGAGGC
>CAWZYW010000601.1:0-2213 GCA_963966255.1 uncultured Salinispira sp.
CCCCGGACGCCTTCGGTAATCAGGATTCCCATCTTGTAGATACCGGTGGGGTGGAACTGGAAAAATTCCATGTCCATCAGGGGAATGCCTGCCCGGGCCACCAGGGCGGGCCCGTCGCCAGTGTTCGCCAGGGCGTTGGAGGTGGTCTTGAACATCCGGCCGAAACCGCCGGTGGCGAACAGTACCGCCTTGGCGCGGAAGATATGAACTTCCCCGGTCTTTAATTCCAGGGTGACGATTCCGGCGACCTTATTGCCGTCGAGAATCAGGTCCACCGCCTGGTATTCGTCGAAGAAGGACACATCATTTTTAATACATTGCTGATAGAGGGTCTGGAGAATCATGTGACCGGTTCGGTCGGCGGCATAGCAGGAACGCCGTACCGCGGCCTCGCCGAAGTTACGGGTATGCCCCCCGAAACGCCGCTGCCCGATTTTTCCGTCGGGGGTACGGGAAAAGGGAAGGCCCTTGTTCTCCAGATCATACACGGCACGGACGGCATCTTCGGCGAGAATCATGGCGGCTTTCTGGTCCACCAGGTAGTCCCCGCCCTTCACCGTGTCGAAGGCGTGCCATTCGGGCTTATCCTCTTCATAGTTGCCCAGGGCGGCGCCGATGCCCCCCTGCGCAGCTCCGGTGTGGCTCCGGGAAGGGTAAAGCTTCGAAATAACCGCGGTTTTCGAGCCCTTGCTGGCTTCCAGCGCGGCGTAGAGCCCGGCACCTCCGGCACCGACAATCACTGCGTCAAATTCATGTACCAAGACCTGCTCCTTATTTTTTCCGCATCCTGCAGTGAGTACCCGCGGGAAATGCGTCGGTATGCCTCTATCCCTTTAAGGATAAGACTTCCGGTCCTCTATTGCCCACAAAAAAACCGCCGGTTTCCATCAAACCCCGCTGGAATGGGCGGATTCCAAAAAAAGATAACTGAATGGTCGTTCAGCATGGATACAATACCCTTGCGTTTTTGTAAGCTTTTTCCACTATAGATGCACATTTAAAATCTGGCAAACAGAAATGTGATATTTTTTTATAAATACATTTGTATCGATAGGTTAATCAGCACAAACTGTGATTCAGCCCACCGGCCCGGCTCAGGAGCGGGTCGCCGGTCCGCCGGACCCGCGCATTTTCTTCATAAACCGGGAGAAATGCGCCGCATCCACGAAGCCGAGTTCCCGGCTGATGGTTGATTGTTGCTGTCCCTCCCTCAGACGCTTATCCGCATGTTCGTACAGCTGCCTGCTGATATGCCATTTCGCGCCATGACCGGTGCCGCGACGCAGCAGGCGGCTTAAGGAATCCGGATGGAGCTTGAGCTGATATGCGTAAAACGCCACGTCGTGATTATAGTTGACGTTTTGCGAAAGCAGGCTGAAGAAACGGGCGATTCGGGGGTCTTCCATCAGAATCTGCCGTAGAGGCGTCGGCGGCAGGAGGGACATGCCCCGGCGTTTATATTCATCGATTGGAGACCAAATCCGCTGCGGCTGATCAGCAGCTCTCCGCAATCAGGACATTTGGTGTCGGACCATCCCTTCGCCCGGGCGTTGCCCAGGTACAGATGGGGGATGTCGGTTATGCGGCTGATTTCCTCCAGCAAAGCCAGGGCGAACTCCGGCCGGCCGGGGGGCAGATCCTTCATGCGATAGGCAGGGTGAAACAGGGACAGATGCCAGACCTGCACGCCGGCCTCCGCCAGCTGTCCGGCCATCGCCAGGATCTCCTCCCGACTGTGTTCCCCCTCAATCAGCAGGGTGGTGACTTCCAGTACATGTTCAGCCGAGGCGGCGAGGGCGCGAATGCTCTGGAGCACCGGAGCCTGATGTCCGCCGGTTCGGCGGCGATAGAACTCCTCCGGGCCCTTGAAATCGATATTGAAGGCTTCGGCCTGCTCCATCAAGCGGTCCAGGGTCTTACTGCCGTAGAATCCGTTGCTTACTATGATGCAGCGCCCCCCTTCCGCCCTTACTTCTCGGGCGAAATCGATGAGAACGTCCTGCCACACCGCCGGTTCCGAGTAGGTGAATGCCACCGCCGGCCCGCCGGCGCTCCGCCACTGCCGCATCAGCTCCCCTGCTCCGCTTTTCCGATACCCCGCCGGATTTCGCAGGGCCGGATCGACCAGATGATAGTTCTGGCAGAAATCGCAGGAAAAATTGCATCCGAACTGTGCCAGGGAGAAGGTGCTGCTGCCGGGATAATAGTGATAC
>CAWZYW010000602.1:0-2200 GCA_963966255.1 uncultured Salinispira sp.
CAAGCATTCCCTGACCCGCGAACAGCAGGACGCATTCGCCGCAGAAAGCCAGAAGCGGGCGGCTGCGGCCCGGGAAGCCGGACGCTTCGCCGACGAGATCATCCCGGTGGAAGTCGACGAGCGGAAGAAGACCGTCACCGTTGATGCCGACGAATTCATCAAACCTGAAACGACGGCCCAGACCCTCGCCGGTTTGCGCCCCGCCTTCGAAAAGGACGGTACGATCACCGCCGGCAACGCCTCGGGGATCAATGACGGCGCAGCCGCAATGCTCCTGGCTTCCGAAGAAGCGGTGCGCAAGTACGGCCTGACTCCGCTGGCGGAAGTGGAAGCATATTCCCAGGCGGCCCTGGACCCGTCGGTAATGGGCCTCGGTCCGGTCCCGGCCATCCGGAAGCTCCTTGAGAAAACCGGTCGGAAACTCGGCGACATGGAACTCATCGAGCTGAACGAGGCCTTCGCCGCCCAGAGCCTGGGCGTGCTGACGGAACTCTCCGAGGAACACGGGATGAGCGTGGAAACCCTGCTTGAGCGGACCAATGTCAACGGCGGAGCCATCGCCCTGGGCCACCCCGTGGGCTGCAGCGGCACCCGGATAAGCATCACCCTCCTGTACGAAATGATCCGCCGGGATGCCAAACTGGGTCTGGCCTCCCTGTGCATCGGCGGCGGTATGGGAACCGCCCTGATCATCAGGAGGTCCTGAGTATGGCCACTATGATCGACGAAAGCAGGCTCGAATTAAACGGCAAGGGCATTCATCTGCGCCGGGCCGACGGCGGTGACGACTCATATCCGCTGCTGTTCTGCCTCCACGGAAACCTCGGATCCGGCCGGTGGTTCGAACCCCTCATGGCAGCCTACCCCGGCAGGTCCATTGCCCCCGACCTGCCGAACTTCGGCCAGTCGGACCACATCGGCGGATGGGAAATAGCCGACTACGCCCGTTGGGCAGGCCAGATCCTGCACAGCCTCGGGATCAGCTCCGCTGCGGTCCTCGGCCATTCCCTGGGCGGTGCCGTGGCCATGGAGCTTGCATACCAGAAGCCCAGCCTGGTGCGACGCCTGCTGCTGGTGGATTCATCCCCGGTGGAAGGGCTGATTACGCCGAAGGAGCACTACCCCATCATCGAAGCCTACAAAGCCGACAAGGCGGTGCTTGCCCAGGCCCTGAAGACCGTGGTGCCCACCCTCGAGGACGAGGCGCAGTTCGCCGCCCTGGTCGATGACGCCTGGGCGATGAACCGAGACTGTTTCATCGGCCATGCCGAGACCCTGGGGACCGCGGATTTCCGGGAAAAACTCGCCGGCCTGGCCACTCCCGTGGACGTGTTCTACGGCTCCGAGGATATCCTGATCAACGACGAACGCGCAGGGGCCACCGCAGCATTTTTCTCCACCGAGGCCATCCGTTTCGAGAACTGCGGCCACAGTCCCATGGTGGAGCAACCGGCCAGGTTCGCCGAAACAATAAGGGACATCCTTTCAGGAGCGTAATATGGCAAAGGACACCCCGGATAAAATACGGCGCGCGGCGCTGAAGCTCTTTTCCCGCCAATGGTTCGAGACAGTATCAATCGCGGAGATCTGCCGGGAAGCGGAAGTATCAAACGGGGTGTTCTACCGATATTACGCCAATAAGGATCAGCTGATCCGGGATCTGCTGGAGGATTTCCTCGAGCAGTTCGCCCGGGAATTATCTGACATATTCGGGAAAACCGTAGACGAGCGCCTCGGTCGAATGTTCGAAGTGGTGTTCAAAGCCGGCGTCGACCACGCAGATCAGGTCACGGTATTCAGGGAAGGCCAGTACCGGTTTCCCGAGTACGAGGAGAGGATTCGGGACATCTATCTGGGCTACTGCGAGCAGGTCTTCCAGCGGCGGATAAGCGAGGCCGAATACCTCTATACGGTGTCGGGGCTGCGCTTCAATTCCACCAGGTCTCTGTACGACGGCCTGCCCCGCCGGCCGGAGGTGATCGCGCGCTTTGTCCGTTCGGGAATTTTCTGCGATGAGAAGCATATCAGCGGATCCGTCAGCGTCCCCGAGCACTACGAATCGGTGCCGGAGATCAGTCCCGGCGACAGCAGGGAACGGTTGCTGGCCACCGGCATGCTGATGATCGGCGAGCGCGGGTACCACGATAAATGATAGGAAAAGTTATACCGGAGCGCAAGTGTTGCGGTGGGTACACGAAGA
>CAWZYW010000603.1:0-2185 GCA_963966255.1 uncultured Salinispira sp.
GAGTATATCGTCGGCAGCGTCAGATGTGTATAAGAGACCGGGGATCCGCCTCGTCCTTCAGCAACAGGTCCTCTCCGCTTTCCACCTTCCGCTTGGGCTCGTACAAAACCCGCTCGTAGGCTTTTCGTTCGCGGCCCTTGCGCTTGGCGTGGTTTAGGGCCATATTCTTCACGACCCGGATCAGCCAGTACTTGGCCTGATTCTGGTCGGGGAGCTGATCCAGCCGTTCATACAGTTTGATATACGCGTCGTGACAGAGTTCCTCGGCCACCTCCATGTCGGTGGTTATGCGGTAGGCGATCCGGATGAGTATGGGAAAGGTTTCCGTATACACATCGTTGAACAGCTGTCTGCGCTCTTGGCTCCAATTCATTAAACAATAGGTCCCGGTTGCTCGTTACAAATTTTTCTTCCAGCTGGTGCCTTCGGGGGTATCCACAAGGATAATTCCCCGTTCGGCAAGCTGATCGCGGATTTCATCCGCCCGGGCGAAATCCCGGTTCTTTCTGGCGCTGTTGCGCTGTTCAATGAGTGCGAGGATTTCTTCCTCAAGATCCCCGTCGGAGGCGGGAACGATGGCATCGAGGTCCAGAGCGAATACCTGGTCCATCAGGTGCAGAAGGACCCGCTTTTCCCCTTTATCGATCGCATCGCTTTTCACCAGGCCCCACATCTCGGCAAGAGCCCTGGGAGTATTCAAATCATCAGCAAGGGCATCGAGAAACGCATTCCAGTAGGCGGAACCCGATTCGCTGAGATTCCCTTCCCCATCGAGCACCGCATCCGCCCGGGCCGCCAGCCGCTCATCCCAGGGCGGCAATTCGGCGATGCGCTCGCCGAGCTTGCCGCGGGCGGTTTGGGCGGCGTCCATGGACTCGTCGCTGAAATTGAGCTGGGTCCGGTAGTTGGCTCCCAGCACGAAATAACGGTAATCCAGGGGATGGTATCCCATTTCTTCCAGGCTCTTCAGGGTGATAAATCCGCCCTTGGACTTGCTCATCTTCTCCCGGTTGAACAGGAGGAACGCGGAGTGGAACCAGAAGCGCACCCAGGGGCTTTTACCGCTGGCCGCTTCGCTCTGTGCGATTTCATTGGAGTGATGGACCGGGATGTGGTCGGTACCCCCGCAGTGAATATCAAACTGGTCGCCCAGGTACTTTCGGCTCATGGCGGAGCATTCGATGTGCCATCCCGGATAACCGCTGCCCCAGGGACTGTCCCAGACCATGGCCTGGTTCTCGAATTTCGAGTTGGTGAACCAAAGGGCGAAATCATAGGGACTTCTCTTGCCGTCATCCACATCCACCCGGGCTCCGGCCTGCTGATCCTCCAGGTGGAGCTTGGCCATTTTTCCGTAATCTTCGAAGCGATTTATGTCGAAGTACACGTTTCCGCCGGCCTGGTAGGCGTAGCCCTTTTCTTCAAGGGTTTCCACCAGATTCACCATATCGGAAATATGATCCGTTGCCTTGCAGACAACGTCGGGAAGCTGGATATTCAGTTTCTCGCTGTCGGAGAAAAACGCCTGGGTATAGTGCTCGGCGATATCCCAAACCGTCCGGCCCTGCTCCCGGGCGCTCTTGAGCATTTTATCTTCGCCTTCGTCGTTATCGCCGGTGAGATGCCCCACGTCGGTGATGTTCATCACATGCCGGAGCTTATATCCCATCAGCCCCAGGCTGCGGCGGAGCACGTCTTCGACGATATAGGTCTTGAGATTTCCGATGTGGGCGTAGTTGTACACCGTAGGACCGCAGGCATACACGCCGATATGATCACCGTGCTGGACGAGATCTTCCTTGGATCGGGAAGCGGTGTTGTATAGTTTCAGTATTCTTTTCTGCGATGCCACTTTTGTAATCACCCCCCCGCGAGTATACTGCGGTAGTGGATACCATATTGCATAGCATTAAAAATATCAATATTGCCGGGAATGTGGAATTCGACCGCGCCCTGGCGGAATTTACCACCTTCAAGGTCGGCGGACCTGCGGATATCCTTGCCTTTCCGACGGATGAGTCGGATGTGCGGGCGCTGCTGGACTGGGCCCGCAGTACCGGCACCCCCTGGATGATTCTGGGAGGGGGAGCAAATGTACTGGTATCCGACCGGGGAGTCCGCGGACTGGTCATCGCCACCGCCGGACTCAACCACATCCGCCTGGAAGGCGGCCAGGTTGTGGCCG
>CAWZYW010000604.1:0-2185 GCA_963966255.1 uncultured Salinispira sp.
AAATCAAGAAGGCCCGATACCTGGCCCTTCTTCCCATGGGTTAAGGATTTCCTTGGAAGGGAAAATCAACCTGCGCAGGGACCTGGCGCAAGATACCTGCCCGGGCTGCATCAGGAGCGCGGCGTTTGCCGCGGTCATCAGCGGCGTCCTTTTGGGCCTCGGCCTGATAAACGCCTTCTTCCTGCTGCCTCTGCAATTTATTAAATCGAGACGGGGGGCATCACCCTTCGTTTTCGCTGCCCTCGGCTCTTTGCTGATCGGCGGGATGTTCTGGCTTCTCCGCGGACCGGAAACTGGAGATCTGCTGGGATTCCTTCCCGCCGTAGGCATGGTCGCCGGTTTGGCCATATTGAGCTGGAATGACCTGGTGAGCGATTTCGTCCTCTCGCCTTGGCTGCGGATTACCCTGGCGGCTTTCGTCGCCGCAACGAGTACCGCGGTGGGCCTGATTGCCCTGGACAGTCCCGAGGTGTGGCAGCAGGTTGCCGACCTCCTGGCCGATTCGCCGGAACTGGCCCCGCTTTTCCAAGGTGCCATGCCCGGCGGCAGTACCGAACTGGTGAGCCTGATGCGCGCGGTGATTTCCCGCTCGCTGGTTTTCAGTTCAGGTCTGGGCCTGTTGATGGCCTACGGAGTCGGTCGCGCCATGGCTCGGGGAAGCCTCGAGCTCATTCGGCCGCTGTCCCGCTTTGCCCTGCCAGCGGCGATGGTATGGGGATTTATCCTCCCCGCCGCCGGCTTAATGCTTGCCGAACGGTTTGCATTTGAAGTCGGAGCCGTAATTTTCTGGAATCTGTTCCTGCTGGTCGTATTCTTGTACGGTCTCAAGGGACTGGCAATTATTGCGAATGCGTCCCTGCGACGTCCGCTGCTGCGGGCCGCTCTGCCGGGACTGATAATAATCGGCGTGCTTGTGCCCGGGATCAATATCGTCCTGGCGATCGCGCTGGTACTTCTGGGTATTTCATCCGTATGGATTAGATATTCGGATGGAACCGATGTCTCTGCAGCTGGAGATGCCGGTTCGGCGGGGGATGCCTAGGCCGTTGGCTGTTCGGCATCTCCGAAGTGGATGCGCTGTGCCGCATCCAAGAAGAATATGTAAGAGAGGTGTGTGGATGAAAGTTATTCTCAACACTGACATTCCCAATCTCGGTGAGGAAGGGGACGTACTGAACGTTTCCCCCGGTTATGCCCGGAATTATCTCCTCCCCAAGGGTCTTGTGTCCATGTACAACAAGACGAACCTGTCAATTCTCGAAGGAAAGCGGAAAGCTATCGAGAAGCGCCGGGAAGAAAAGCGGCAGAACGCCCTTTCGCTGAAAGACAGGCTGAACAACGGCTCCGTGGATTTCTCCATGCCCGCCGGCGATAACGGCAAGCTTTTCGGTGCGGTAACCGCTCAGATGATCGTCGAGGCCCTGGAGGCCCAGGGAATCACCGTCGAGCGCAAGAAGGTGGATATTCCCGGCCATACCCTGAAGGCCCTGGGTAACTACAAGATCCGCATTCGCCTGTATGCTGAAGAAGAAGCCGAGCTTCTGGTGAACATCAACCGAGAAGGCGCTCCCGTTGAGGAAAAGAAAAGCGCTCCGGCCCCCGCAGCTCCGGCTCCCGCAGCACCCGCCGAAAAAGCGGCTGAGCAAGAGGTCGTCGCGGAGGAAGCTCCAGCCGACGAAGCGCCTGTCGAGGCGTCCTCCGAAGAAGCAGCCGACGAAAGCGCTGAAGCAGCGGAAAATACCGAGGCATAATGCCGACTGCATGATATACTGCACATCCGCTTATATCGGGTGTGCAGTTTTTTTATGCCCTGAAGTTTTCGAAGAAGCCTGGAGAACCAAGTGAGTGACGTACAGAAAGGGGGCAGGGTCCCTCCCCATAATCTCGAAGCCGAACAGGCATGCCTGGGAGCTATCCTCCTCGATCCGGAAAACACCATGGATCAGGTGTTGCTCCAGCTCAAGCCCGATGATTTTTACCGTCACGCTCACCAGCGTATTTTTTCTGCTATCAAAGATCTGGTCAGTAAGAATGAGGCAATCGACCTGATCACCCTTACCGACGAATTGTCCGCGCAGAAACTCCTGGACCAGGTAGGCGGTGCGTCGTATGTCTCAAGCCTCACTTCGGTGGTGCCCACCAGCGCCAACGTGCAGTATTACGCCAATATCGTTCGGGATAACAG
>CAWZYW010000605.1:0-2181 GCA_963966255.1 uncultured Salinispira sp.
AATTATCTGTCTGTACGTGCGAGGGTTAGGCTAATTTAATGTGCGAAGCTACACTAGTCAGCTCGCCCTGGCTCTTCGCCGACCCTGACTGGTTCGACGGCTTTAGCGACGCCCTGCTTTTTCCCGGTGATGCCCTGTATATCCGCAACCACCACCGGACCAGCGACTGGAATCCGGGCGGTTTCGGAGGCAATATTCAGTGGATCGGCCTGGATGCCGGCAGCCCCGGCGAAGTCGGTTATCCTGCCACCGGAGCGGCTCATGACATCCTCATCGCTTTCAATGCGAATCCCGACCCCGACGGGATCGGTGAGAGTCCGGGCACCCTGCCCCCGGCGGACGGCGCCATCCCCTACCCCAGCTACATTCCCGCGCCCCTGGAAAGCAAAACGGGAACCAGAGGCGGCTCAAGGCCGATCCCGGTTCCCGTGGATGTATTTCAGTAAGCGTCTCGCGAACGGCTTATGCGGGCCGGGATCAGCGCTTTAAATCCTCGATATACCCACGCATCTTTTCGATCTTGCGGCTCATCTCTTCCCGCTTCTGACGTTCCTTGTCGACGATGGCGGCATCGGCCTTTTGCAGAAAGCCCTCGCTGCTGAGCTTGCGCTCGGTCTGCTCAAGGACCTTCGACTCCTTGCCGATGTTTTTCTCCAGTCGCTTCAGGGCCGCATCAACATCGATCATATCCCGGATATATACATAGGCCTCGAAACCGCCGCCCACCACCGCCAGGGCGTCGTCCTTGACCAGTTTCTCAGGAGCCCAGATGACTTCCTCGGCGGAGGTCAGATCCCGGACCAGGGCGTCCTGTTCCAGGAAAAAATCACTATGCGCGAAGCCTTCTTCGAATCGCACCGCGAAACGGATTTTCGCATTGGGCGGAATGGTGAATTCCGAACGGAGGGTCCGCACCTGGCGGATCAGCTCCTGCAGGCTCCCGAATGCCGCCGCCTCGGCGGGGAATTGCAGTTCGGGACCGGTTTCGGGATACGCCGCGCCGATCAACGGGGTTTCGCTCCGCGCGGGAGCGCCGGCGCCCGTCGGAAGCTTCTGGTAGATCTCCTCGGTCACGTAGGGCAGGAAGGGATGCAGGAGTTTCAGGCCTTCTTCCAGAACGTACATCATCAGGCTGATCGCCCGGTCTTTTTCAGCCGCGTCGTCGGAGTACAGGCTGAGCTTTGATGCTTCGATATACCAGTCGCAGAATTCATTCCAGAAGAACTCGTATACCGCGCTGGTGGCATCGTTGAAACGATAGCCGCCGATGGCCTCCCTGGCCTTCCCGGCAGCGAAATTCAGGCGGTGGAGAATCCACTTGTCCAGATCATTCAGCCCGCCGTGTTTTCCGGCGATAATTTCCGCGGCGGAGAGCAGATTCCGGTCCTCCAGGTTCATCAGCAGATAGCGGCTGGCATTCCAGATTTTATTGGCGAAGCGGCTTCCCAGGGAGAAGGTCTCCTTGTCCAGGAGAATATCCTGGCCCTGGGTGGCCAGAAACGCCAGGGTGAAGCGGAGGGCGTCGGCACCGTATTCGTCGACGATTTCCAGGGGATCGATTCCGTTGCCCAGGCTCTTGGACATCTTGCGGCCCTTTTTATCCCGGACCAGGCCGGTCATGTAGATGTCCCGGAACGGTACTTCGCCCAGGAACTCCAGGCTGGCCATGATCATCCGGGCGACCCAGAAAAAGATGATGTCGTAGCCGGTGACCAGGCTGGTGGTGGGAAAGAAATCCTCTAGGTCCCGGGTCTTCTCGGGCCAGCCGAGAACCGAAAAAGGCCAGAGCCAGCTAGAGAACCAGGTGTCCAGGACATCTTCGTCCTGGCGGAAAACGCGGCCGGCGTACTCCGGCTTCTTCGCGGGGTCGGTGCGGGAGATGACCATCTCGCCGTTGTCCTCGGCGTACCAGGCGGGTATACGATGACCCCACCAGAGCTGGCGGCTGATGCACCAGTCCCGGATATTGGTGAGCCAGGATTTGTAGGTGTTTTCCCACTTCTTCGGGAAGAATTTGATGTCGCCGTTTTCCCAGGCTGCAAGGGCCTTCTTCGCCAGAGGCTCCATGCGCACGCACCACTGGGTGCTCACGTAGGGCTGGATGACCGTATCCGCGCGGTAGCAATCGCCCACCTGATGGCGATGGGGTTCCTTCTCCACGAAAAGTTCCAGCTCTTCCAG
>CAWZYW010000606.1:0-2178 GCA_963966255.1 uncultured Salinispira sp.
ACAACATCTCCAGCCAGTGCACGAACAGCTGATCTGAACTGCCCGGCGGCGGCGAGTTGCTCGTCGCTGCGGCAGTCGTGGCTGACTGCGTAGAACATTTCCATGGCCAGATCCGCGGCGAAGTAGTGGTACAGGCTGTCGTCGAAATCGAAAAGGGTGATGTTCTCGCCGTCTACGAAGTAGTTGCCTCCGTGGAAATCGAAATGTATCAGGCCGAAATTATCCCGGTGGCGGGGATGTTCAGCCAGGGTCCGGCTCAATTCATTGTAGCGGTCGATGACGGCCCGGTCGCTCTTCGGCAGCCATCCGGCAAGGTCGATGTCGTCATCGCCGTCCCAGCTCGGGCGCCATGCCCCAGCGGTCTCGATGCGGAAATCCTTCGTCAGGGCGTGCATGGTCCCGGTCATCCGCCCGATGTTCGCGAACAGCTCATCCTTCGGGTATTCGGTTTCCCACACATGGACTCCCGGAGCCCAGCTGAAGCGGGTCGCATGGAACTCCCCGTCATGCCCGTCCCCGATGGTCTCCAGAAGGGCGTCTTGCCGGGAAGGCAGGACCCGGGGGACGGAAATTCCGTGTCGCGCCAGATAGTTGACGAATTCGATCTCTCCCAGGACCTCGCCGGGGCTTCGGTGGATCGAATGCCCGATGCGCAGCACGAAGCGCTCATCGTCCTGCATGTATCGATAGATAAAACTCTCGAAGCCCGCCAGGGGCTCGCAGTCCTGTGCCGTCAGTCCGTAGCGGCTGAACAGGTCATCCCGAATTTCATTGGTGAAGCGTTCCTGCGATCGTTTATCCATTCTTCATTCCTGATGGGGATTTGCTCTTTCATGACTATAGCATGGCGTATCGCGATCGCTCCAGAAGCTGCTGCAAAGCCGCCGGTCCGTGCTAAAATAGGAACGATGCAGATCCTGTCGACCAAGCTACACGTTCCCGAATCCCGGGAGAATATAGTACGCCGTCCCGGCTTGCTGGAGCGGATGAACCTCGGAGCAGGGCGGAAACTGACCCTGGTTTCGGCTCCGGCGGGCTTCGGCAAGACCACCGTCGTCAGCAGCTGGAACGCCCAGGGCTCGCTTCCCATCGCCTGGCTTTCCCTGGATTCCGCAGACCGGGATGCAAGGCGCTTTCTTTTCCATCTGGTTGCGGCGATCAGGACGGTAGCCCCGGATATCGGCTCTTCGATGATCGGCGCCCTCGAATCAGCCCCGCAGATCAATCAGGAAGTCGTATTCACCAATCTCATCAATGAAATCGACGGCATGGACGGTCACTGCCATCTGGTCCTGGATGATTACCACCTCATCGACAACCCACACATCGATGAAGGAATGAGTTTCCTCCTGGATCATCTGCCCGGGAACCTGCACCTGATTATTATCACCCGGGAGGATCCACAGCTTCCTCTCGCTCGCTTGAGGGCACGGAACCAGATGGTCGAAATTCGAGCCGAAGATCTGCGCTTCAACCCAGATGATGCCGCGGCATTCTTCCGGGCTAATTCGGATCTCGATCTTTCCCGGGAGGATATCCTGGCCCTTGATCAGCGTACCGAGGGCTGGGTCGCGGGGCTGCAGCTGGCGGCGATATCCCTTCACGGCCGTGGCGACAACCGGGAGTTCATCAGGGCATTCACGAGCAACCGCCGATATATCATCGATTACCTGGCGGAGGAGGTCCTGGACCGGCAGCCCGGACACCTGAGGGATTTCCTTATGAAGACCTCGATTCTGGACGAGTTCTGCGCATCTCTCTGCGATGCGCTCACCGGAGGAACCGACGGGCATCATACCCTGGAAATCCTCGCACGAAAAAACCTTTTCCTCGTTCCGGTTGACCAGGAATGCGAGTGGTACCGCTACCACCACCTGTTCGCCGATGCGATGCGCAACGCCTTGACGGCCCGCCGGCCGGAAGAACCGGCAACGCTTCACCGGCGGGCGAGTCGCTGGTACGCCGAACACCAGCGGCCGCATACTGCGATCCGCCATGCCCTTTCGGCAGGAGATTACCAGCTGGCCGCCGACCTGATCGAAGGCTTCTGGGGCGGCATGAAAAGCAACTATGAGTCCGGCGAGTGGATCGGACAGGTAACGGCTCTGCCGGAAGAGATTATCCGCCGCTATCCCGTGCTCTGCGCGGGATACGGCTGGGTTCTGCTGTATCAGGGGG
>CAWZYW010000607.1:0-2174 GCA_963966255.1 uncultured Salinispira sp.
AGTCAATATAGCCCAAGGGCAATTCACGGTTGGTGTGGGTGATAATGGCCGGATCGAGCTCCAGGGCTCCGGTAAGGCCGGTTTCCTCATCGATGGTGAACAGAAGTTCCAGGGGACCGTGGGGAATGTCATCGGTATTGATGAGGGTCAGCATAATCGCCACGGCGATGCCGTTATCCGCTCCAAGGGTTGTGCCGTCGGCGGTGAGCCATTCGCCGTCGATTACGAGCTTGATGGGATCTTTATCGAAGTCATGGCCGGTGCCGGCGTTCTGCTCGCAGACCATGTCCACATGACCCTGGATAACGAGGCCCGGAGCTTTTTCCATTCCCGGCGTGGCCGGGAGGACTACCACCAGATTGCCAATGGCATCTGTGCGTATTTCGTAATTCCTGGCCTCGGCCTGGGACCTGATGTAGGCGATGATGTCGTCTTCGCATTTGGAGCATCGGGGTATATCGGAAATCGCCTTGAATTCCTTCCAGAGGGCGGCGGGTTCATAGCTGAGAATATCCTGGGACGGGTTTTGCATGGTTCGGGGCTCCTCGATTTTTGCCCTATCATACCCCGCGTCTGAGAATCAGGAAAGGATAAACTGGTGAATTTTATCGATCTTGCGTTTGATCAGATCGTGGACCGCCATGGGGGCATGCAGCTCCCGGATGCGAAGCTCGAAAGCGCTGATCAAGTCGTCCCGAAGGGCGTCTGGCTGATCATATTCTTCCCATCGATTTTCATCGAGGAGTGTGGAGAGGGTGTGGATGGCCCGCCTTTCCTGCTCGAATACCACGAAATTTTCGTGATACACGTAGTTGGTGATTTCGGCGTTTTTCAGGCGATCCATGCTGATGCGTTCCATCAGCCCGATATCTTCCTGGATATCTTCGAATTCGACTTTGATCAGTTTCAGGAAATGTGCGGTATTTGATGACATGACGTCCCCCCTGTTTGGCGAGATCTGCTGATGTACAGTATAGTGCAAGCCGGACCGGGCTGCCCGCATAGCCGGGAAAACAGTCCCTCAAGGAGGAAGTCGAGTGACGAGTGACGGAAAATGCAAACTGTGCGGATCAGACGTTCTGCCCTGGGTTGAAACCGCGAAGCAGCGATACTTCCGTTGCCCTCATTGCGAGCTTGTCCGAAAGGAAACCTTTCCCGCGGCAGAACATGAGAAGGCCCGATACGAGGAACACAACAACGATCCGCTGGAAGCGAGGTACCGCAACTATGTGCTCTCTCTGCTCGAGAGCGACCTGCTGCCGTACGCTGAAGAATCCGCCGCCCTGCTCGATTATGGTTGCGGACCTAGCGCGGCAGTTGCCGTAATACTGGCGGATATCAGGCCGGATATGCTGTGCGACAGTTACGACCCTTACTTTTTTCCATCGGAACCCGACGGTGAATACGATCTGATATACTGCAATGAGGTCGTGGAACACATGTTCGAACCCGGCCGGAATTTCAGACGCATGGCAGCCCTGATGCCGGCCGGCGGGAACATTGTTCTCGGCACCCATATATATCCCGCCGACGAGAATGAGTTTCGAAGCTGGTGGTACACCAGGGATCTCAGTCATGTACATTTTTTTTCTAGGAAGAGCATGGAAATCGCCGCAGAACACATCGGCGGCCGTTATCATCCGGGGGTTTCGCCGACCATGCATCGTATAAGCCTCGGGTAATTGCGGTTTCTCCACTTCCTGAAGGCAGCATAACGATTCGGCGTATATTCCCGAACATTTACCACGAATGTCTTCAAACAGGCTACAATAGAGTGCGATGGAAACTCCGGATCAGAAAGAAACGACAGAGTTATCAATCCCCCCGAAATCTCTTTTCCAGCGCATTTTCCCCCGAGCCACCCATTCGGACCAGGCCGATACAGCTCATGGCCATTATGCCTCGGCAATCGATGACAGCGGCATGGGCTTTATCCTGTTCCACCCGGAGGACGGAAGTCTCGTCGATGCGAATGATCGGGGCATCGCGCTGCTGGGAATCGGCAGTGAAAATTCGGGGCGGGATAACGCGAGTGTTTTCGATTTGCTGGCTCACCGTAAATTCAAACTGGAATCTCGGGTATATCACTCGTTAAAACAGGTGGTTGAAGCATCTTCCGACGCTGCATCAGGCGCGTACCGGGAGGGTGCAGGACACCGGCAGATCATCCTGTC
>CAWZYW010000608.1:0-2148 GCA_963966255.1 uncultured Salinispira sp.
AGTATGCTGTTCTTCAGCGATGCGAAGACCAGTGGGAATACCACGTTGAAAAAATACGCCCGCTGCACCATATGGAACTCGCGCTTCCGGTAATGATCGATGATTTCATCGCGCTCGTTTTTCATGGTTTGTTCATAGGTCCGGTACGGTTCGGGGCTGCGTTCCAGCTCGGGATTCTGCTTGATGATATCCTGGTAGGTGCCCATTTTCTGAAGCAGAATGTACAGGCTGAACTTTACATTCAGCTCCCCTTCCATTTCCCTGGGGCTGGTGTATTCATTGCTCTCCATGAATTCCCGATACCGCTTGGGGAAAATGAACTGGAGAAGGTCGAGCTTGCGTATCCTGACGCCCTTCATTTTCATGCGGTTTTCAATGGCGTTAATGACGTAGCGGTTGCCCCGGTAATACTGGATGAGCTCGAGAATCCGCTCGGCCCCGGGTTCGGACTGGAGCAAGAGGGATTCCACCTGATCGGCGATTTCGTTCGGTAGATTGGCGTTGACCTGAACGCTGTACGAGTGGAATTTCGCGTTCTTCTTTTCCTTGATGTTTACGTTGCTGTAGGAAAATACTTCATCGGGATCGATGTCGCGGTACGGCGAATTATAGCCCACCGCCTCTTTTTGGAGCCGCTTACAATAATCTTTGACGATGCCGTAGCTGTCCAGAATCTTATAGAAATCTTCGGAGATCCTTACGCCGCCCACCGGCGCGGTGGTCTCCATGCGCTTGGCGATGATCACCGGTTCGCCGATGACGTCCCACTGCTTGGCCCCGGCGGGACCGAAGTTGCCGACATTCACCTCTCCGATCGATGCGCCGATGCGGATCCGGATCTGGAAGAAGGCGTTGAACGAATCGAGCAACTCGCCTTTGGAGCGTAACGCTTCGATAATTTTAAAGGCATCCTGCAGGGCGGTCAGGGCGGTCCTGCGGGTTTCATCGTCCTCATCGCCTTCGACGTCGCTGTACTTCATGAAGGATTCGTTTGCCTTATTGAACAGGGAGCAGACCCGCTGCATTTCTATGCAGGAGTAGAACAGTTCCTTCGCGATCACCCGAATTTGTTTCTCCAGCTCAAGGCCGTCCATTTTCCGGTCCAGGCTGCCCCCGAAGTGGAACATCATGCTGTCCCCTTCGATTTTATTCAGATACCCGCCGCGGCGAAGCAGCACCGATTGGAAAGCGGTGTAAAGACCGTTGAGCAGGATCTGGTTTTCTTTTGGGCTGAGAAACTTTGACAGATAACTGTAATCCGCGATATCTATGAAACCGATGCCGATATACGTTTCCTCGGTGGTTTCCGGAATCTGACCGCGTTGGAGAATTGCCTCAATCAGCTGGGCAGGAAGGTAGTACTCCTCAATCTGCTTTCGAAGCTCATAGTCCTCTGAGGGAGGACTCTTGTGTTCCTGTTCCATTGTCTACATAATATCCTATATTGCCGGGGGCTGCTACCGTTTTCCCCCCGAGGAGAACCCTTGAGCGACTCCTGCCGTGCTTTTTTTGCCTATACCCTGGAACAATCGTCCCTGGACCGCATTTTTTCCCTTTCCTCCAGAATGCTTTCCCATGCTCCCGGGAATCTGTTCCGCGGAATTAAGCGGGAAAACTACCACATTACCGCCCTGTTCCTGGGAGATATCAGCCAGGATCAGCTTACTTCCGCTGCGGAAATTCTGGAGTCTGTCCGGGCTGAATGCGACATCCCCACCCTTGCAGGGGGAACCCGATGGATCCCCCGGGGTTTCCCAAGCCGCGGTTCGCCCAGGCTCCTGGCCATGGTTCCGCGCGAAGAGACCAGTGCCCTGCTTTCGCCGGTTCTCGCGCTCCGCGAAGCCGCAGCAGCCGCGGGCCTTCCTTTCGACGCCAGGGGATTTGCCCCTCATATCACCCTCGCCTATGTGCGCAGAAAGGCTCCGCGCGGGGAGGTCAGGGCTTTTCTGGAATCTCAGGGCCGGCAACCCGGGATAGACGGGAACGGCCTGGCCTTGAAGGGATTGAACCTGTTGGTGAGCACCCTGGCTCCGGGAGGCAGCGTTTACCGGGTCGTCTCCTGAAGCGAAGAAGCGCCTTCGCGCAGGCGCCGTTCCACCGAGCGCCAGCCCGTATCGATCTCCCGGGCGGCACGGTTCAGGCGGATTC
>CAWZYW010000609.1:0-2147 GCA_963966255.1 uncultured Salinispira sp.
CATCATCTGCAACGGCTACAAGGACGCGGAGTTTTTCGACCTTGGGCTCTACGCCACCCGTATGGGGTACCATTGCTTTTTCGTCATCGAAACCCCCAGCGAGCTGCCCATCCTCATAGAACGCAGCAAAGCCCTGGGGATCGCGCCCCTCATCGGGGTGCGCCTCAAGCTGTCAAGCCGCGCCGGGGGCCACTGGCAGGACTCCGGAGGCGACAACAGCCTGTTCGGCCTGACCACCGCCGAAATCATCGATATCGTCGATCTCCTGAGAGACGAAGACATGCTCTCGAGCCTGCAGCTGCTTCACTATCATCTGGGCAGCCAGATTCCGAATATCCGGGATATCCGCAACGCCGTGCAGGAAACCGCCCGGTTCTATACCGAGCTGGTCACCGAAGGGGCTCCCATGGGCAATCTTGACCTGGGCGGCGGCCTCGCGGTTGACTACGATGGCAGCCGGACAAACTTCGTTCATTCGAAGAACTACAGCCTGGAAGAGTACTGCGCCGACATCGTCGAGGTGCTGATGGAGGTGCTGGACGAACAGGAGGTGCCGCACCCTACCATACTCACCGAATCCGGCCGGGCCACCGTGGCCTACTCGTCCATCCTTCTGTTCAACGTCCTCGACGTAACCCGCAACGAAGCCCGCCCCCTGCCCGAAGCATTGCCGGAAGGCAGCGACGACATAGTGAGCAATCTTTGGGAGATCCGCTCCTACATGAACCTGAAGAACATGCAGGAATGTTTCAATGACGCGGTCTACTACCGGGATCAGCTGCGGGACCGCTTTAAGATCGGGCAGCTCAGCCTGCGGCAGCGGGCCCTGGGTGAGAATATCTTTCGCTCCCTGATCGAGCAGATCGCCGCCAACGTGGGAAAGCTCAAGCGCGTTCCCAAGGAACTGATGGGTCTGGACGAGGCCCTGTACGATATATATTACTGCAATTTCAGCGTCTTCCAGAGCCTTCCCGATGCATGGGCCATCGATCAGATCTTCCCCATCATTCCGGTGCACCGTCACCGGGAGAAACCGGTGAGGAAGGGAATTCTCGGAGATATCACCTGCGATTCCGACGGGAAAATCGACAAGTTCGCCGACATTCACGACGTGCACAACACCCTGAGCCTCCACGAATTAAAAGAAAACGAGGAATACTATCTGGGCATTTTCCTGGTGGGGGCGTATCAGGAGACCCTGGGGGATCTCCACAATCTGCTGGGCGATACCCATGTGGTTTCCGTGAGGATAAACGAGGATGGCAGCCACGATATCGTGAAGGAAATTACCGGCGATTCGGTGGCCGATGTGCTCAGCTATGTGGAATATGACGCCAAGGAAGTGTTCACCCGCTTTCGAGATAAGGCCGAAGCAGCGGTGCGGCGGGGTGATATCAGCGTGCAGGAGCGCAAGCTCATCGTCGATGCGTTCGATGCGAGCATGCGGGGTTACACCTATTTCGAGCGATAGGACGCCATGATCCGCCATTTACGGCAGAAGAGACAACGGAGGAAACCATGGGAAAAACAGTATTGATCATCGGAGCCGGCGGCGTCGGCCAGGTCGTCACCCATAAGTGCGCCATGAACGCAGATGTGTTCAGCAGGATCATCCTGGCCAGCCGGACCAAAAGCAAGTGCGACGCCATCGCCGCCCAGGTGGCAGATATGCATGGGGTCGGCATCGAAACCGCTGGGGTGGACGCCGACGACGTAAGCCAGATGAGCGCTCTCATCGACCGGGTAAAACCGGACCTGGTGTTAAACGTCGCACTGCCCTATCAGGACCTGCCCATTATGGACGCCTGTCTGGAAACCGGAGTGGATTACCTGGATACCGCGAACTACGAACCGAAGGATACGGCGAAATTCGAATATAAATGGCAGTGGGAATACGCCGAGCGCTTCGAGAAAAAAGGCATCATGGCCCTGCTGGGCAGCGGTTTTGATCCGGGGGTTACCAACGTCTTCACCGCATACGGCGCCAAGCACTACATGGATGAGATCCATCAGCTGGATATCATCGATGTGAACGGCGGCGATCACGGCAAACCCTTCGCCACCAACTTCAATCCCGAAATCAACATCCGGGAAGTTACCGCCCCCTGCCGGCACTACGAAAACGGTCAGGTGGTGGAAACCCCCGC
>CAWZYW010000610.1:0-2147 GCA_963966255.1 uncultured Salinispira sp.
GGAATCCACCCCGTTACTGTCAGTAGCGGTGCCGCTGACGGTAAAGTCGCCGTTCGCGTAGCTGAATGAGGCCGGAGCCAGTGCGCTTAAGGTCGGCGCACCGGTATCCTGGAGAAAATTCACCGTCACCGTATCGGATACCACCGGCGTACCGGCATTGTCCTCGCCCCGCATCTGGATGGCCTTTGAACCGTCGGTGCTGCTGACGAAACTGAATGAGAATGAGCGATCGGTCACCGAGCCGGTGGTGCTTACATCAGTCCATGCGCCCCAGGTTCCGCCGCCATCTGTGGAGAATCGGTATTGCACCGAATCGGGATTCAGACCCACCCCGTCGTCGTCGCTGATATTTCCCGACACGTTGATGGTCTGACTGGATATGGTTTCCGCTTCTGTCGGCGCGCTGATGGTCAGCACGGGCTTGTCGCTGTCCTGATCGATGCGGATGACATAATTTTCGCTGTCCGCATTGCCGTTGCGATCGATTGCCCGCACGGAAATCGTCAGGTCGCTGCCGTCGGGAGTCAGTGTCGTATCGATGGCGTTGATGGTGAACGCAGAGCCGAGGACCAGCGGATTCCAGATACCCCCGCCGTCGAGGCTGTATTCGAGAATATCGAGATTGGCAACGCCATTATCTTCAGTGATGGTTCCCGAGATGGACATTTCGCCGTTGCCGTATATCCGTCCGGGATCGGCGGGGAAGTCATCGATAAAGGGTACGGCATTGCCGAAAGCGATGACCGGCGCGTTCCGGTCGAGGAGCAGGTCCTTTTCGAGAGAAACCGTCTTTCCGGCCGCGTCAGTCGCGGTGAAGCGGAAGGAATACGAACCGTCGCTGTCCCCGACGCCTATCGTCCGGGAAAAACTCCAGGTGCCGGGCCCGGGATTCCAGGTGGCGGCCACCGGCGCGCCGTAGACCCCGGCACCGTATTTCTCTTCCACAGTGATCTGAGATATCTCGTTACTGTCCGATGCGGTACCGCTGATTACGAAGCTGCCGTTTTCATATCTGGTGATCAGGCCGTCATCGATACCGATGAGCGGCGCGTTCTGATCAATACCGTAATCCACGGTGGTCATGGGGGATTCGTTCCCCGCGGTATCGACCGCGACGACGAAGAGGCTGCGTTCCCCCTCGCCTGCCAGGGCAAAGGTACCGTTCCAGCTGTCGCTGCCGGTGGCTGTGATCCAGCTCGGATCACTGAGATCAGCCGGCGGGGTTGCTCCCCGGACATCCACCTGATAGTAGACCTCGGAGATGCCGGCGCTGCCGTTATCGGTGGCGGTACCGGCAGCCACGAAACTGGCGCCGGAGAGCCATTGTCCCGCTATGGGCGCGGTCACCACCGGCGCATCGGGAGCGCTGGTATCAACCACCACGGTCTTGATAACCGAGTTGTGCCGTCCAACGCTGTCGGTAATGGTGATGACGTATTGATAGCTGCCCTGCCCAGCGGAAATATCCGTGTCCACCGACCAGGTCCGGGCCGTGTCGCCTGCGGAACCGTTAAGGGTCACCGATAGCGCTGCGCCGGGACCGCCGTCCTTGGACTGGGTGATTTCCACGTCATCGACGCCGTTGGTGTCATTTGCCGTACCGGTGATGGTGAAGTCGAGGGATTTGTAAAGGGTAATCTGTCCCCAGTCGGCACCGGCTTCTTCCTTCAGATTCGAAAGGAAGGGCGCGCTCTGGTCAACGACGAATGCCTGGCTGACCGAAGCCGCCAGATTCCCCGCCTTGTCCACCGCCCTGACCCATACCACGTGGGATCCTTCGCTCAGTCCGGTATCGGCTCCAGGGCCGTCAATGTCCAGGTCAAGGGGAATGTTCCAGTTGGCGGGCGAACCGGAGACGCTGGTCCAGGTTCCGTCGATTCCGTCAGTGCTGTCCAGGGAGTATTCCACTCCGCCGGAAGCCAGGGTCGCCAGACCGCTTCCGGCATCGCTGGAAGTGCCCAGGAGGCTTGCGCTGTTGCCCGATATGTACTGGCCGGGATCTTCGAAGCTGATGCTTTCGGGAGCGGTTTCGTCGATATATACGCTGAGGGTGGCTTCGCTGGTCCGGCCCGCGATGTCGGTAGCACTTATTGAATACACCCACATGCAGTCGGCGCTGCCGTCGCCCGGCAGGATAACCGGATAAC
>CAWZYW010000611.1:0-2141 GCA_963966255.1 uncultured Salinispira sp.
GTCCTGCCGGGAGTCCGTCCGGACCTGCCCCTGCTCCAGGATATCCCCGTCGGAAACCGCGGGTTGATCCTCAATTATGTGTAACTTCATATTCCCCTCCCGAAATATGACTCCGACCTTGCCGTCGGTACCATTATTAATTCTATACGATGTTCGCGTCCAAATCTAGTCCGCAAGCCTTCCTTTATTCGAAGAAGTTTTTCAGCCAGTTCCGGAACCCGCCGGAACGTTTGGTTTTTATATCCCGGTGAAAATCCCCGGAGACCAGCGCTTTTTCCGCGCCCTGCAGTACCAGTCCGTAGGCCGTCGCCCGGTCCGGCCGGCACACTTCTTTCGCCAGCCCGGTAACCCCGAAGGGCTCGGCCAGGCGCACTGCGGTGGGGAAAATACTGGAAGCCAGCTCCACGGTGCCCGGAAGCATAGCCCCGCCGCCGGACAGCACCACGCCGCCCAGGCTTTGCCAGTTGGTAAAACCCGCCTCGCTCTCCACGCGCTTTTTGATCATTTCGAGAATTTCGGTCATGCGGGGCTGTATGTAGGAACATACCGTATTGCGGTCAGTTGAAAGCGGGGGCCTGCCTCCGATGCCCGGCACGATTACCGGCTCGCTGCCTTCTTCCACCACGGGACCATAGCAGAACCCGTCGCGGATTTTGATCTTCTCGGCTTCCTCAAAGGGTATTTTCAAAATGATGGCGATATCGCTGGATACTTCCTTCCCGCCGAGGGGCAGGACCGAAGTGTAATGGGGGGCACCGCCCAGATAGAGGATAACGTCGGTTGTTCCCCCGCCTACATTGATAAACAAGGTACCGATTTCCTTTTCTTCAGGGGTCACCGAAGCCCGGGCCGCCGCCAGAGATTCATACATCAACTCCTCGACTTTGAATCCCGCGCGGTTGATGCACTTTATAAGATTCTGGGCGGCGGTGATGGAGGCGGTGATCAGATGCACCTCCGCCTCGAGGCGGACCCCGATCATATCCCGGGGATCCTTGACACCCCGCTGCTCATCCACCAGGTATTCCTGGGGGAGCAAATGGATAATCTCCCGGTCCATGGGAAGCACCACCGCACGGGCGGCCTCCATGACCCGGTCCACATCGCTCTGGGTAATTTCCCGGCCGCGACTGTTGACCGCAACCACGCCCCGGCTGTTTATCCCTTCGATGTGGGGGCCGGCGATGCTGGCTATGACCGAATCGACCTCGCGGCCTGCCATCTGTTCGGCCTGCTCGATGGCTTCGAGAACCGATTTCTGGGTCGCTTCGATGTTGATGACAACGCCTTTGCGAAGTCCCAGGGAGGGGCTCACCCCGACGCCGAGTATCTCGAGTTCATCGCGTTCGTTAAATTCGCCGATAATGGCGCAGACCCGGGTCGTACCGATATCCAGGCCTGCGATTATTTCACTCGATGCCATCGCTGCCTCCCTCACTGCTGTATACCACGTCGCCGGTTCTGAAATCAATCTCGCTGATTCCCTCCAGTCCGCTTTGGGCGAGCACGTCCAGGATCTTGAGAATATACAGGCCCTGTTCGCGGTCGAGTCCCACCGAGGCCCGCACTCTCACCGGCAGGTGAATGGGAACCAGGATCCATTCGAAAATCCCCGGATAGGTTTCTTCGATGCGAAACTCACTGAAGGCCCGAAGCAGCTCCGGCGACTGCTGGTTCAAGCGCTGAAGGTCGGCGAGCATCTGACGGTATGCGCTTTTCATCTGAACACCGGCGTAGAATTCTTCGAACTCGACTCCCCGAATGAGCGGCAGGCTCCAGTCGTCAATTTCCAGGCCGATGCGAAACACCACCCCGTCCCGGTCGATCATAGCGGGGAAAACCACCCCGTCGGACTCCACCATCAGGATACCCAACGGTTTCCTTCCGCTGATGGACACGCCCAGGCTGTCGGGAAACAGCCGCCGAACCGAAGCGCTTTTCACATCGGGAAGAGCTTCGATTCGGGCGGCGATGGATGCCTCATCGATGGTGTAAAACAACTCTCCCTCGGCAATTCCGCCGACGAGTTTCACCTCTTCCAGGCTGATATCCATATCGCTGTCCAGCTGCACCGAGCGCAGCTCAAGCCGCGGGGCGATGGCGAAATGAAAAATCCTTTCGGAGTTAAGTATGATAAGCAG
>CAWZYW010000612.1:0-2135 GCA_963966255.1 uncultured Salinispira sp.
CCCGGTTAACCACCAGCGGCCTTGCTCTCTGGTCAGTGGATTCCGTGGAATTTTATTACGTTTCCGGGGGATTGGCGGAGCTGCCCGACCTGGCGATTTTCCCGTGGGTGAGCGCGAATATCAGACGTGCTGCCGACGGCGACCCGCCGGAATATCTGGTGCCATACTACTATGTCGAATCGGCGAACCTGCTGATAATCGGGCTCTCCAGCCCAAACCTGATTCAGCGTAATCTTCCGGCCAATGTGGCCGGGCTCAGCTTGATCGGTTCAGGCGCTGCGGTCCGGGATGCCCTTTCCCGTTTCACCCGGGAAAGGCAGCGCTCGGTCGATCCTGGCTTGGAAGCTCCGGTGGAGCGGCCCTTCATCGTGGTTCATGCGGTGAGCCATAAGCTGAGCAGCGATGCCCCTGACGAATTCCTGGCTGAGCTGGCATCGATTCCGGCCATCGATCTGCTGGTTATGGGTGAGCGGGATCTTCCGGTTGACGGCATGGCTCCGGTACTCTCTGACGGCGTCCTGTCCCGGGGAAAAACCGGTGCCGATGATGCCGCACCCGATGATCCATGGTCCGCATACGATCGCTGGCGGGGGAGGCTGGTTCTGGTCGACGATGAGCGCAGTGATAACGGCGCCATGGTAGATCGCATCCAAATTTCGAATGTTAAACTGAGGGAATACCGCGAGTATCCCCTGGATTCCGTCTCGACTGACCCCGACGAGAGTATCAGCGAACTAATTTTCAGCATCCGCCGGGAAGCCGAGACCCAGTTGAACCGGATTATCAGCGACAGTTCGATCGACATGGAACACCGGTTCTCCGGGGAATCCAGCGTCGCCAATCTGGTGACTGACGCGATGAGGGAATACACCGGAAGTGATGTTTTCCTGATTAACAGCGGTTCCGTTCGCGGGCGAATAAGCCGCGGCGCATTCACCCTGAACGATGCCTACCGGCTGCTTCCCTTCGAATCGGGTCTTCTGACCCTGGAGATAAGCGGAGCTGAACTCCTGACGGTGCTGCAGCGTTCGGCATTTCGGTACCGGGATCCGGAGGAGGAAAAGGGTTTTCTTCAGGGTTCTGGCCTGGAAATGAGCTTGAGGTACCGGGACGGCTCGTATGAGCCTGACCCCGCTTCGATACGAATTGCCGGAGAGCCTCTGGAGTTGCAGCGCCGGTACATCCTGGGTCTCACCACATTCCTTCATCAGGGAGGAGACGGATATGATCTGTTCTTATCCCTTCCGGTCAGGCAGGAGTTTCCGGATTCGCTGCTCAGCGCATTTATCGACTACGCCCTGGCCCAGCGAGACCTGGCCCGGGATATCGAGGGCCGTATCGAAGCGTTGCCCGAGTAAACCATGAGGTTCCTGGAAAATCGGGTGATACATCCGCGGGAAAAGGTGGTATAGTCCCAGATATGGCAAACATTCGCTTCTCCCTGCTGGTAAAACTCGCCATAATTTTCCTCGCCGTCATGGTGGTTCCTGCGGCCATCGTCGCCGTATACGTGAAACAGCAGTTCGATGCGATAAATCTCCAGAACCGACTGGAAAGCCTGGACTACGGAAGGGCCAGCCTCTCGGCGCTGCTTGATGAGGAATGGCGAACCCTCCGGTCTCTTTCCCGAACCATTCAGGATAGCGGTGCTCTTTTTCCCGGCGGCGATCTGCAGGAAAACCGTGATATGCTTGACGGTGCCCGGGGCATAATCCTGTATGATGCCCAGGGTCGGACGTACTTTGATTCCTCACTGGATTGTTGCGATCCCGAAATCCTTTTCTCCACCCTGTTTCCGGACCCGGCTGATTTCACCGCTTTCGCGAGTTCCGGGGCCACCGAGGTTCAGCAAATGACCTTCCAGAATGACCGGATCGTCCTGCTCCACGGATTCGCATCGTTTCGCGACGAAGCTCTCCAGGGGTTCACCCTGATCCAATCGGAAATCGCATCATATGTATTCGACGCTCTGCGTAGGGTTTCCGGTTTGAAGACCAGCATCTACCGGGTATATTCGGGGGAGGAGATGCCTGTTGACGGTCAGGCGGGGGAGGCCGACGGCTCGATTGTCCTTGAAGTCGGGTTCTCCACGGCGATCAATGAATACGCCGAACGCATCGAGCAGGTGATATTAC